>DAIOWL010000405.1:0-6451 GCA_036758545.1 Streptosporangiaceae bacterium
GATACGGAGGCCGCGCGGGAAGGCCCGCGCGGCCTCCGCCGTGCCGCCGTGCGCGGCGGCGATCTCGGCCGCGATGACATCGCCAGCGACGTGCGGAAGGACGCGGTGGTGAAGAAGGCCACGCAGCAGTGGTCCGCCTGCATGGCCAGGAACGGTTACACCTACCAGCAGCCGCAGAACGTGTTCTTCGATCAGATCCAGAAGATGTTCGGCGGCAAGCGGCAGATCAGCTTCGGGGCCACCGTGAGCAACGCCGCCAACCAGGCGCAGATCGCGGCGGCCGTCACGGACGCGACCTGCACCGAGTCCGCCGACCTGGCCGGGATCTACTTCGCCGTCCAGGCCAGCTACGAGCAGCAGATCGTCAACGCGAACCAGCAGGCACTCAACTCCGCGGTCCAGCAGTACAAGGCCGCCTACGCCAAGGAACTCAAGAAGCTCCCGAGCCTGCTGAAAACAGCCAAGGTCACCACGTTCCCCCCGCCCGACCCGGAAGGGATAACGTCTTGGCTCGTTCTGGGCACGCGGGGTGGCAAGCTGAGAGCCGTGGAGCTGCTGATCGCCGTCAACCCCGATTCGGATTCCAGGCTGCCGTACCTGATGCGGCTCCCGCTCGGCGCCGGGATGGTGTTCCGCACCTCCGGGACGTGGCCGCGGACCAAGGCGCTCTACTGCTACCCCGCCTCGGTCGAGGAGTGGCCGGCCGACCCGGATATCGTCGAGCGGGTCGGGCTGCGCTCGTGCATGCGCCGGGGCGCCGCCATCGACCTGATCCTGGACCGGGGCCGGGAGAACCGGTCGCAGTTGGTCTTCACCAAGGCCCGCGGCCGGGACGCGGTGTTCTGGCAGTCGCCCCGAACCCGCAAGCAGGCCCGGCCGAACGTGCGCACCCCCACGGCCCGCGCGGCCGGGGTCACGGACCTGGAGATCATTGCCGACAGCCATGAGCAGTACCCGTACCGGTTCGGCGGGCAGCAGGCCACCGTGCTCAGAAGGGCGCTGCCCTGCGGCGACTACGGGGTTCTGTTCGACGGGCGGCTAGTCGCCTCGGTGGAACGGAAAACGCTTGCCGATCTGGTAGCCAGCCTGACTAGCGGCAAGCTCCGCTACGCCCTGGCCGAGATGGCCGCGCTGCCCCGGGCCGCGGTCGTGGTCGAGGACCGCTACTCGGCCGTCTTCAAGCTCGACCGGGTGCGGCCCGCGCTCGTCGCCGACGGCCTAGCGGAAGTCCAGGTCCGCTGGCCGAACGTGCCGATCGTCTTCTGCGAGACCCGGCAGCTCGCCGAGGAATGGACCTACCGCTTCCTCGCCGCCGCCCGCGCCTGGGCCGAAACCGAGGAAGCCGCGCTCGTCCGCGTCATGCCCGCCGCCGCGGCGCCCCCCGCCGGGGAAGCCGTTCTCGACCAGGCTCCCGCCGCGCCCGCGCCGTCGACCGCCGAGGTCCGCGCCTGGGCGCGCGCCCGGGGCCTGCCAGTACCCGATCGCGGAAAACTCCGCCCCGAGATCTGGGATGCCTGGCGCTCCGCCGCCTCGGCAGGGAGTCAGTGAATGTGACTGCGTGCTTGTAATGAATGTGGCGCTGTGCACAAAAGAATGTGCACAGCGCCACATTCATACGTTCCGGCGTAGTTGGTGGGTTGGGTCAGTTGGTGGGGTGGAAGTCGTGGAGGCGGGGGGTGCGCATGTTGGTGAGGCTGCCTTGCTTGTGGGTGCGCTCGTCGTGGCCGATCTGGCGGAGCAGGTCGGCCAGGCTCCCGTACTGGCCGTACTGCGCCGCAAAGCTGCCCGGGTCGGGCTCGAACTCCAGCTCGGGGTGCTCGGCCACGTAGGCCATGTACTCGTGCTCGGCGTGATCCTCGAAGTCGGCGTTGAGCCGGTAGCTCCAGTCCGGACGGATCACGAACAGCAGCCAGGACACGTGGTAGAAGAAGAACGCGACCAGCCACGGTGCCAGCCGGTGCAGCAGGAACGACTGCCGCAGGCCGCGGCGCTGCACGAGGTCCTGCAGGATCAGCAGGTGCCACTGCTCGTTGTCCTGGTCGGCGCGGGACTCGACGATGCGCTCGAACACGCGCCGGGCCAGCGCGGACCGGCCGCGGTACCGGGCCAGCGCCAGGTAGCCCATCCGCTCCCAGGCCTGGTAGGGCACCCGGGCGATGAACTCCAGCATGGTGAACTTGACGATCGTCCGCTTCCGGCCGTAGGCCAGGTCCATCGACCTGAACAGAGCCCGGGCCAGCAGGCTGTACCGGAGCCTGGGCGCGTCCAGGGTTTCCGCCTGCGCGGCCCTGAGCTGAGGTGGAGTGAGTTTGGGTGGGCCCGCCGGGATCTCGGGGCGGGCGGCGGCATCTGGGGTGAGAGTCGTGAATGTCATGGCTTCATGCTGCGGTGAGCGAGGCCGTCGTCGCGTCGTCCAGGCGCAGGCTTTTGCCCTACTCCGCTGGAGGTAACCGGCGTACCGCAGACGCGGTAAGGCGGGTTACACCGGCGGGCGGATGACGTCCGGGTAGATCCGGCCTACGGTGCTGAGGTGGACTGGAGGTCGATACGGCGCGTAGACGTCGCCCTGGCGGTGCTGGCCGCGGTGGTGCAGATCGGCGTCACGGCGCGCCTGGCGCCGCACCACGAGCACGTGCGGGCGCTGGATGTGTACGGATACCTGCTGCTGGCCGCGGGACCGGCCGCGCTGCTCGTGCGGCGGCGGCAGCCGGTTCCTGTGCTGATGCTGGCGTTCGCCACCACGCTCGGCTACGTGCTGCTCGGCTATCCCGGCGGCCCCGTCTGGGTCGGCCTGATCGTCGCGTTCGGCACCGCGCTGATGTCCGGGCACCGGATCGCGGCCTACGGCTCGCTGCTGGCCGGCTACCTGGGCTTCCTGTGGCTACCGGTGCTCACCTCCGGCCAGCCGGTGCCGTCGGCCTGGGCCGCGGGAGGGCTCGCGGCCTGGCTGCTGCTGCTGCTGGCCGGGGCCGAGCTGATCCGCAACCGGCGGGCCTTCGCCCAGGCCAGCAGGCAGCGGGCGGTCGAAGAGCAGCGCTCGGCGCACGAGGCCGCCCGGCGCCAGGCCAGCGAGGAGCGGCTCGGCATCGCCCGGGACCTGCACGACGTGGTGGCGCACAGCCTGTCGCTGATCAACGTGCAGGCGGGGGTGGCGCTGGAGCTGATGGACCAGCGGCCAGAGCAGATCAGGACCGCGCTGACCTCGATCAAGCAGGCGAGCCGGGAAGCCCTGGTGGACGTCCAGTCGGTGCTGGACTCGCTGCGCCGACCCGGCGAGGAGATGCCGCTCGCGCCCGCGCCGGGCCTGCGTGACGTGCCGGAGCTGGCGAGGCGGGCCGAGGCAACGGGCCTCAGCGTCGATGTGCGGGTCACCCCGCTGTCCCCGCCCCGCGGCGTGGACGCGGCCGGGTACCGGATCGTGCAGGAGGCGCTGACCAACGTGGTGCGGCACGCGCACGCCTCCCACGTGAGCGTCCGGATCGGGCCGGACGACGGCGACCTGGTGATCGAGGTCGAGGACGACGGGGCCGAACGGCCCGGTCCTCCGCGCGGCGGCGGAAGCGGCGGGGGCCGCGGGATACGCGGCATGACCGAGCGTGCCACGGCGCTGGGCGGGGAGCTGACCGCCGGACCCCGGACGGGCCGCGGTTTCGCGGTCCGGGCCCGCCTGCCCTTGGAGACAGAACCGCTGGAGCCGCGGTGATCCGGGTGCTGCTGGCCGACGACCAGGCCCTGGTCCGGGCCGGGTTCGCGGCCCTGCTGGACGCCCAGGATGGCATCGAGGTGGTCGGTCAGGCCGCCGACGGCGCGGTCGCGGTCCGGCTGGTGCGGGAGCTGGTCCCGGACGTGGTGCTGATGGACATCCGGATGCCCGGCCTGGACGGGCTGCAGGCCACGCACGAGATCGCCAGCGACGGGCGGCTCGCGGGGGTGCGGGTGGTCATCCTGACCACCTTCGAGCTGGACGAGTACGTATTCGAGGCGCTGCGCGCCGGCGCCAGCGGCTTCCTGGTCAAGCACACCGAGCCGGCCGAACTGGTCCGGGCCGTGCGGGTGGTGGCCAGCGGCGAGGCGCTGCTGTCGCCCAGCGTCACCCGCCGGCTGATCAGCGAGTTCGCCGACCGGGCCAAGGCCCCTCCGCCCGCGACCAGCATGGACGTCCTGACCGAACGGGAGCGGCAGCTCGTCGGCCTGGTCGGCGAGGGGCTGTCCAACGACGACATCGCGGGGCGCCTGGTGCTCAGCCCGGCCACGGTGAAGACCCACGTCAACCGGGCCATGATGAAGCTCGGCGCGCGGGACCGGGCGCACCTGGTGGTGTTCGCCTACGAGGCCGGGCTGGTCCGTCCCGGCTGGGCGAGCTGATACCGCGATCGCGGTAACCCAGGTGCCCGCGCCTGGCCGACGACGCGGCGGCGGTCCGCGGCCGACGATCGAGGTATGACGGAACTACACATAAGAACCGGCGCAGCCGTGCGCGCCGAGCACGCGGTCAAGGTGTACGGCACCGGGGACACCGCGGTCACCGCCCTGGACGACGTGACCGTCGATTTCCCCGCCGGGCGGTTCACCGCGATCATGGGCCCGTCCGGGTCCGGCAAGTCGACGCTGCTGCACTGCCTGGCCGGGCTGGACTCGCTCACCGCCGGGCGGGCCTTCGTCGGCGACGTCGAGCTGGGCCACCTGTCCGACCGGCAGCTGACGCTGCTGCGCCGGGACCGGATCGGGTTCGTGTTCCAGGCCTTCAACCTGGTGCCCACGCTGTCCGCGCGGGACAACATCACGCTGCCGATGACGCTGGCCGGCACCGCGCCGGACCCGGACTGGCTGGCCACGGTGATCGACCGGACCGGGCTGGCCGACCGGCTCGGGCACCGCCCGGCCGAGCTCTCCGGCGGCCAGCAGCAGCGGGTCGCGGTGGCCCGGGCGCTGGCCACCAGGCCGCAGATCGTCTTCGCCGACGAGCCGACCGGCAACCTCGACTCCCACAGCGGGCACGAGGTGCTGGAGTTGCTGCGCGCGGCCCGCGATGACTTCGGCCAGACGATCGTGATGGTGACCCACGACCCGGCCGCGGCCGGCTTCGCCGATACCTCGGTGGTCATGGCGGACGGGCGGGTCGCGGAGGGCGGGACACAATGATCGCCATCACCGCGCGGAACCTGTGGGCGCACAAGCGGCGGCTGGTCGCGACGCTGCTCGCGGTCGCCCTCGGGGTGGCCTTCCTGGCCGGGACCCTGCTGCTGAGCGACACGCTGCGGGCCAACTTCGACCGGCTCTTCACCCAGGCCGACAGCGGCACCGACGTGGTACTGCGCGGCGCGACCCAGATCGGTTCGGGCAACGCCACCCGCACCGGCGTCGACGCCAGCCTGCTGCCCCGGGTGCGGGCCGTGCCCGGCGTGGCCGACGCCCAGCCCTTCCTAGAGGGCTACGGGCAGCTGCTGGGTCGCGACGGCAAGCCCATCGGCGGCAACGGCCCGCCCACCCAGGCCGCGAACTGGGTCGGCGACCCGGCGCTGAACCCGTACCGGCTCGTGGCGGGGCACGCCCCGCGGGCCGCCGACGAGGTCGTCATCAACCGCGGCGCGGCCAAGACCGGGCACCTGGCGCTCGGCATGACGACCACGCTGCTGACCCCGCAGCCGCTGCGGGTGCACATCGTCGGCATCGCCACGTTCGGCACGGCCGACGGCTTCGGGCCGGGCACGTTCACCGCGATGACGCTGCCCGCCGCACACCTGCACCTGACTGGCGCCCCGGGGGCCAAGGGCCCGGCCCAGCTGAGCCAGATCCTGGTCCGGGCGGCCCCCGGGGTGCCGGACGCCGAACTCGCGGCCCGGCTACGGCCGGTGCTGCCGGCCGGCGTGCAGGCCATCACCGGGGGGCAGCTCGCCACCGAGAACCTGGACAACATCAACTCCGGCTTCCTCGGCTTCCTGTCCACCGCGCTGACCGCGTTCGCCGCGATCGCGCTGCTGGTGGCCGCGTTCAGCATCTACAACACGTTCTCCATCCTGGCCGCCCAGCGCGGCCGCGAGTCCGCGCTGCTGCGCGCGCTGGGCGGCACCCGGCGCCAGCTCGCCGCGGCCGGGCTGGCCGAGACGCTGGTGATCGGCGTGGTGGGTTCGGTGGCCGGCTGGGCGGGCGGCATCGGCATCGCCGCGCTGCTCAAGGGGGTCTTCAACGGCTTCGGCTTCGCACTGCCCGCGGGCGGCCTGGTGCTGCGCGCGTCCAGTTCGGTGCTCGCGGTAGCGGTCGGGGTAGCGGCCACCGTGCTGGCGGGCGTGCTGCCGGCGCTCCGGTCCTCTCGGGTGCCGCCGCTGGCCGCCCTGCGCGAGCTCGCGGCCGAACCGGCGCGGATATCCCGGGTCCGTTCGGCCCTCGGTTTCGTGCTGGTCGCGGGCGGGGTGGGCGCCGTGATCGTCGCCACCGCCGGCGGCGGCCAGGG
>DAIOWL010000406.1:0-6442 GCA_036758545.1 Streptosporangiaceae bacterium
GTCACGTCGGCCGAGCCCGCCGCGATGGCCGCCAGGTACATGGCCATCGCGCGGCCGGCGAACCGCGAGCTCGACCACGAGTTTGACGGCTTCGACGATCACATGAAGGACGGCGACCTGGCCGCGGCGCGGGCCGACCTGCGCGCCGTCGTCACCGAGCGCCGGTTCGACCGCCAGCTGATCGCGCTCTCGTTCCCGCCGCGGACCGAACCCTTCGTCCGCCTGCTCTACCGCGTCAACCAGGCGCGGGCCGAGCTGACCAGCACCGCGGCGAGTGCCACGTCACTGCGCGAGCTGCGCGGTTACCAGCGGCGGCTGGATGCCGCCAACGAGCCGGTGGAAGACGCGGTCCGGGTCATCCGCGGCCAGCTCGGCCTGCCGCCGCCCGATACGAGCTGACCGCCCCGCTGACCGTGGTGGTTAACCCGTGATGAACTGAAACGACCGATCGCACGTGATCCCTAACGGGAGCTCACGTGCACTGTGAAGGGGAGATAATTCCGATGCGAAAGATATGGGGCGCGGCCGGCCTGGCCGCCTTTGCCCTGACCGTGGCCGCCTGCGGCAGCTCGGCCAGCAGCACGGCCACCCCGGCCAACACACCCGCTGCGGGCGCCGGCAGTAGCGCGCCTGCCAGCAGCGCCCCGGCCGCGGCCGGGGGGAGCACCGTGACCGCGAAGACCATTGGCAGCCAGCAGGTGCTCGTCGACTCCAACGGCATGACCCTGTACTGGTTCGCCATCGACACCCCGAGCAAGTCGAATTGCTCAGGCTCCTGCGCGACCTACTGGCCGCCGGTCAAGGGGCCGCTCACGGCCGGCTCCGGCGTGACCGGCACGCTGGGCACCATCAGCCGGTCCGATGGCACCAAGCAGGCGACCTACCTCGGCCACCCCCTCTACACCTATGTCGGCGACAAGGGGCCCGGGCAGAACAAGGGCAACGGGCTCAACATCTCGGGCGGCCTGTGGTGGGAGATGACGGTCTCCGGCTCGACGCCACCAGCGAACGCGGGCGCCGCCGCCGCTACCTCCTCGCCCAAGTCCACCGCCACCTCCGGCGGCGGAGGCTACGGCTACTGATCTCGCGCTCACCGTCCGGGCGCGCAGTGTCCAAGGCGGGTGCGGCCCCGTGCCGCGCCCGCCGCGGGCATTTTTTAGGGCCGAACGGGCCTGGTTTCCCGTCCCCGCCGCCGCACCACGCAAGTCCTTACCAGCCGCTTACGTAACTGTCGGCCCTCCCGCCGCGTGCCTGAAATGTGCGTATCACAGACACAAGGCAGCACCCGGTTCGGGGAACGGAGGACCCTGATGCGTAACCCAGGATGGGCGGGGCCAGCGGCGGGCGTCGCGCTGGTCGCCGTGGCCCTCGCGGTCACCGCGTGCGGGAAGGGCTCGGGCAGTTCGGCCGGCGGAGCCTACGGCTACGGCACCCAGACCACCCAGGCCACCCAGGCCGCGCCGGCGTCCCCCTCCTCCGTCTCGACCGCCGCGCTGAAGACCGAGACCACCCGGGTCGGCATGGTACTGGCCGATAACCACGGCCTGACCCTGTACTACTACAGCGCGGACAAGCGGGGCAGCGGCAAGTCGGTCTGCACCGGCGGCTGCGCCACCGCCTGGCCGCCGCTGGCCGCGCCGGTCAAGGCCCCGGCCGGCGTCCGCCTGCCCGGCCCGCTCGGCATCATCACCCGGCCGGGCGGCCTCAGGCAGGTCACCATCAACGGCTTCCCGATCTACCTGTACGCCGGGGACAAGACCCCCGGCCAGGAGACAGGCGACGGCATGTCGGGCTCCTGGCACGTCATCAAGATCCACGCCGCCACCGCCGCCACCGGCCATGCCGCGGCCCTCAAGGTCTCGCACACCCGGGTCGGCCCGGTGCTGGCCAGCAGCCGCGGCCTGACCTTGTACTACTACTCCGCGGACAAGCGGCACAGCGGCAAGTCGGCCTGCACCGGCACCTGTGCCACCGCCTGGCCGCCGCTGGCCGCGCCGGTCAAGGCCCCGGCCGGCGTCCGCCTGCCGGGCAAGCTCGGCGTCATCACCCGGCCGGGTGGCCTTAGGCAGGTCACCCTCAACGGCTATCCCCTCTACTTCTACGTCGGCGACAAGGCCGCCGGCCAGGTCATGGGCGACGGCGTCGGAGGCGCCTGGCACGTCATCAAGATCAAGGCCTGACCGGGCCCGTGGACCCTTAAACAGGCTCAGTGCACCGACAGGAACCGGCCCAGACCCCGCCGGGTAGCCAGCACGATCAGCCGGTCGCCGGCCGCGAGCAGGTAACCGCGCTGCGGTGACCAGTCGAGTGCCCCGGGGGGGCTCGGGGGGGTCGTCCCCCCCGGGGCCAGCAGAGTCCCGCTCGCCTGCAGCGCGAGCACCCGGGCCTGCCCGTCCTGCTCGGTGTCGGAGATGAGGCTCCCGGCCAGCCCGGCCTGGTCCGCCACCCTGATCTCGGCGATCAGCAGCACGTGCCGGCCGACGTCGATGGTGCGCAGCACCTGGTGCTCGAGCATCGCGGTGGCGAAGGCGGGGGCGGCCAGGTAAGGAACGCTCCGCGAGATCGTGTTGCCGGTTGTCTTCTCCAGCCGTTCGGCCAGGTCGTCGTCGGTCAGCCTGAGCACGATGCGCAGGTCGTCGCGGAGCGCCCGCGCGGTCAGCGCGGTCTCCAGGTTCACGATGTCCAGGCTGGTCACCGACACCAGCGCCAGGCAGGTGTCGAGGTGCGCGGCGCGCAGCGTCTGCTCGCGGAACGCGTCCCCGATCACCACGGGCAGCCCGAGCTGGCGGGCCATCGGGATGCCAGGGGCGTTCGGATTATTGTCGACGCACACCACCTCGAAGCCGAGGTCGTGCAGCTGGCCGGTCACGGCGGTGCCGACGTTGCCGAGCCCGACCACGATGATGTGTCCGCTGGCCGGCCGCGGCGCCCGGCGCACCGAACCGGTCAGCCGGGCCCCCACCACAATGGCGGTGATCACCGGGATGAAGGCCATGCCGTCCACCGTCAGCATCACCTGCGCGACCTTCTCCGCCGAGCTGTCCTGCGACCTGGTCAGCGCCGATCCGGTCAGGTCCATCAGGGTGAGGTACAACGCGTCGGTCAGGGCGTAGTGGGCGGCGGCCAGCAGGAGGAAGCCGACCACGATCACCCCGAGCAGCGCCGTGAAGACCAGGCCGAACTTGTGCCAGACCAGCCGCCTGAGCAGCCCGGCCAGCGCCCGGGCCGGGTTCGGCCGCCGCGCCAGCGGGTTACGCGGCGTCCCGTCCGCGACGGCCAGCACCAGATGGGCCTGGTCCCGCAGGCCCTCGCCGGGCGGGAGCAGCCGCGGGTCGTCGTGGTCGTCGGTCAGGCCGCAGACCACGGCGCCGGGCGCCACGTCGTCCGGCCGGGCCACGTACAGGGTGCGCCGCTGGACCCGGACATGGCTGGGGGCAGGCTGGTCCAGCGCCGCGGCCACGAACGACGGCGCCGACATCGCCGTGCCGGACAGCACCGTGCAGTCCGGGAACAGCATCCGGATGTGGTCGCCAAGACGCCCGTTGAAGATGGCCAGCACCAGCCGGAGCCCGGGGTTCAGCTCCTGCGCCCGCAGCCCGGCGTGCAGGTTGCCCACGTCGTCCTGCCAGACCACGGCCAGCGCCCGGGCCGACTGCACGTCCGCGTCGGTGAAGGCCTGGCTGGACAGTTCGGGGTATTCCAGCACCCGGACCCGCGGCAGCGCGCTGATCTGCGGCCCGTGGTTATGCCGCCGGTCCGGCAGGATGACCGTCACGTGCTCCCCGTACCGGGACGTCAGCTCCTCCGTGATGCGGTACGACAGCGGTCCGTCACCGCAGACGATGAGGTGGTCGCCGCGACGATCCGCGCGCCGGGGCTGCGCAGGCATGCGGCGATCATAATGGGAGCAGTCGTCGGAAAGGGGTAGCAGTGGCAGCCGTCGAGACCGTACGAGGCCCGGTCGACCTGGGCAACCTGGGCCAGACCCTGATGCACGAGCACGTCTACGTGCTCTCCACCGAGCACGTGCAGAACTACGGCAGCGACTGGTGGGACGAGGAGGCGATGGTCGCCCGGGCCATCGACAAGCTCAACGCCGTGTACGCCAAGGGCATCCGCACGATCGTCGACCCCACCGTCTGGGGGCTGGGCCGCGACATCCCGCGGATGCAGCGGATCGCGGCGCAGACAGAGCTCAACATCATCGTCGCCACCGGCCTGTACGTCTACGAGGAACTTCCGCAGCAGTACGCCTACCGCGGGCCCGGCCTGCTTATCGACATCCCCGAGCCGATGGTCACCGACTTCTCCCGCGACATCACCGAGGGCATCGCCGGCACCGGGGTCAAGGCCGCCTTCCTCAAGTTCGCCCTGGAGACCCCCGAGCCCAGCCCCGGTATCGAGCGGATCGCCCGCGCCATCGCCCGGACGCACGTCGAGACCGGCGCGCCCATCACCGTGCACACCTCGGGCCCGCACCAGACCGGCCGGTACGCGGTGCGGCTCTTCCGCGAGGAGGGCGTGGACCTGTCCAAGGTGGTGATCGGGCACGCGGGCGACAGCAACGACCTGGACTACCTCACCGAACTGGCCGACGCCGGGGTGCTGCTCGGCATGGACCGGTTCGGGCTGGACCTGTTCAACCCGACGGCCGAACGGATCAAGACGATCGTGGCCCTGGCGTCGCGGGGCTACGCCGCGAGCATGGTGCTCGCGCACGACGCGAACTGCTTCATCGACTACTTCGGCGCCGCGCACGACGCGGCCCGCGCCGCCGCCGCGCCGAACTGGCACTACGAGCACATCACCGACGACGTGCTGCCCGCCCTGCTGGCGGCGGGCGTCACCCAGGAGCAGATCGACACGATGATGGTGGAGAACCCGGTGCGCTACTTCACGCCGGCCAAGGACGGTGCGTCATGAAGGACCACAGCGAGCTGGGCGGCATGTTCGACATGACCGGCGTCGTCCGCGGCGAGGACGGCATCAAGCGGTACGAGGGCCTGCCCCGCAACCTGGTGCAGATGTTCCGCGCGGCGGTCGACCGGGAGGGCGCGGCGGAGGCCGTGGTGGAGACCGGCGGCGGCCCGCGGCTGAGCTACGCCTCGCTGTGGGACCGCGCCGCCCGGGTGGCGGGCGGCCTGCGCGGCCTCGGCGTCCAGCGCGGTGACCGGGTGGCGATCCGGCTGGGCAACGGCATCGACTGGGTGCTGGCCTTCCTCGGCGCCGTGCTGGCCGACGCGATCGTGGTGCCGGTCAACACCCGCTTGACCGAGGAGGAAGCGGACTACGTGGTGACCGACTCCGGCGCGGCGTACGTGTTCACGCCGGGAGCCGCGCTGCCCGACGGCGACGCGCTGGTCGTCGACGACGCCGAGCCGTCGAGCCCGGCCGCGATCTTCTACACCAGCGGGACCACCGGGTTCCCCAAGGGCGCGGTGACCAGCCACGAGAACTTCCTGTCCAACGCCGAGACCTGCCGCCGCGCGCTGTCCGTGGATCCTTCAGGGCTGCGCACCCTGATCTCGGTGCCGCTGTTCCACGTGACCGGCTGCAACAGCCAGCTGCTCGTGGCGCTGTACGTGGGCGGCACGGCGGTGATCATGCCCGTCTTCGAGGTGGGCACGTTCCTGCGCGCGATCGAGGAAGAGGCGATCGACACCATGGTCACGGTGCCGGCCATCTACTGGCTGGCGATCAGCCAGCCGGCCTTCGCCGACGTGGATATCTCGCGGGTGCGCTCGGTCTCCTACGGCGGGGCGCCGATCGCGCCCGACCTGGTGGCGCGGCTGGCCAAGGCGTTCCCGCAGGCGCGGCTGGGCAACGGGTTCGGCCTGACCGAGACCGCGAGCGTATCCACGTTCCTGCCGCACGAGTTCGTCGCGCACGCCGACTCGGTCGGCTTCCCCGCCCCGGTGTGCGACGTCCGCCTCGACGCGGTGGCCCCCGACGGCACCGGCGAGCTGCTCATCCGCGGGCCGAACATCGTCTCCGGCTACTGGAACAAGCCGGAGGCGACCGCCGATACGTTCGTAGACGGCTGGCTGCACAGCGGCGACGCGGCCCGGATCGACGAGGAGGGCCTGGTCTACCTGGTGGACCGGCTCAAGGACATGATCAACCGCGGCGGCGAGAACGTGTACTGCGTCGAGGTGGAGAACGCCCTGGCCGGCGCGCCGGGCGTGTACGAGGCAGCGGTCCTCGGCGTGCCCGACGAGATGATGGGGGAGAAGGTGGGCGCGGTCATCGTCCCGATGCCCGGGGTCTCCCTGGACGTCCCGGCCGTGCTCGGCTACCTGGGCGAGCACATCGCCGACTTCAAGGTCCCGCAGTACGTCGCGGTCAGCGGCACGCCGCTGCCGCGCAACCCGGGCGGCAAGCTGCTCAAGCGGCGGCTGCGCGAAGACGTCGATTGGGCCGCCGCCTTCCGCCGCTGACCGCT
>DAIOWL010000407.1:0-6442 GCA_036758545.1 Streptosporangiaceae bacterium
AGCAGCAGCAGGTTGCCGCCCTGCTTGAGGGTGAGCGCGAGGTTCATCCGGTTGCGCTCGCCGCCGGACATGACCGCGGCCGGCTTCTGCTGGTCGGATCCCTTGAACCCGAACGCGGCCACGTACGCGCGGCTCGGGATCTCGATGTTGCCGACGCGGATGTGCGCCTCGCCGTCGGAGATGACCTCCCATACGTTCTTCTTCGGGTCGATGCGCTCACGGGACTGGTCGACGTAGGAGATCGTGACCGTTTCGCCGATCCTGATCGTGCCGGAGTCCGGCTTCTCCTCGCCGATGATCATCTTGAACAGGGTGGTCTTGCCGACCCCGTTCGGCCCGAGGACGCCGACGATGCCGTTGCGGGGCAGGCTGAAGGAGAGGTTCTCGAACAGGCACCGGTCGCCGAAGCCCTTGACCAGGCTGCCGACCTCGACCACCACGCTGCCCAGGCGGGGACCCGGCGGGATCTGGATCTCCTCGAAGTCCAGCTTGCGGTTCCTGTCCGCCTCGGCGGCCATCTCCTCGTACCGGTCCAGCCGGGCCCGGCTCTTGGTCTGCCGTGCCCTGGGACTCGAGCGGACCCACTCCAGCTCGTCCTCCAGGCGCTTGCGGCGCTTGGCGTCCTTGGCCCCCTCGACCTTGATCCGGGCCGCCTTGGTCTCCAGGTAGGTGGAGTAGTTGCCCTCGTAGGGGTAGGCGTGGCCGCGGTCCAGCTCGAGGATCCACTGGGCCACGTCGTCGAGGAAGTACCGGTCGTGGGTGACCGCGACGACGGTGCCCGGGTACTTCTCCAGGTGCTGCTCCAGCCACTGCACGCTCTCCGCGTCCAGGTGGTTGGTGGGCTCGTCGAGCAGCAGCAGGTCAGGCTGGGACAGCAGCAGCCGGCACAGCGCCACCCTTCTGCGCTCGCCGCCGGACAGGCTGGTGACGTCGGCGTCGGGCGGCGGGCAGCGCAGCGCGTCCATGGCCTGCTCGACCTGGCTGTCCAGGTCCCAGGCGTCCCTGTGGTCGAGCTGCTCCTGGAGCTGGCCCATCTGCTTGAGCAGCTGGTCGGAGTAGTCGGTCGCCATCTTCTCGGCGATCTCGTTGTACTCGGCGAGGAGCCTCTTGGTCTCGGCCACGCCGTCCTCGACGTTGCCGAGGACGGTCTTGGTCTCGTCCAGCTCGGGCTCCTGGGCGAGCAGGCCCACGGTGAAGCCGGGCAGCAGGCGCGCGTCGCCGTTGGACGGCTGCTCCACGCCCGCCATCATCCTGAGCAAGGTCGACTTGCCGGTGCCGTTCGGCCCCACGACGCCGATCTTGGCGCCGGGCAGGAAGGCCAGCGTGACGTTATCGAGGATGACCTTGTCGCCGTGCGCCTTGCGCACACCGCGCATCTGATAGATGAACTCAGGCATGTAACATATCCTAGCTCTTGTTGCAGGTCAGTGGCCCGCGACGCTCGTCCCAGTCATTGCAAAGTCAGGGAAGGCTGCGAGTCATGGCTCTGGCGGTCAACGGCAGCGGCACCATCTTCAAGAAGTGCGACCGGTCTAACCACCGTCCCGACTCGAATAAGGGCTGCGCGTCTTCCACTTGTCAGCATACGTGCGACAACCCGGAGCGCTGCCCGCACGCCTGGACGCTGCGCTACTGGGTCAACGGCAAGCAGGTCGAGAAGTCGTTCAAGGACAAGCAGCACCCCACCACGGGGCGCGTGGACTACGGCAGCGGCAAGAAGCTCGCGCGGGACTGGCAGCTAAAGCTCACCGTTGACAAGCGCTCTGGGGACATCACCTTTGCTGATCACGGCAAGAGCGGGAAGCAGAGCTTCGGCGAAGCGTGCGAGCTGTTCGTCTCGCGCCTGCCTATCACTGACGGCAGCAAGTACCACTATCTGAGCGCGTACCGCAAGCATGTCAGGCCCGTGTTCGGCGACATGACGCTCGCCCAGGTGGCCAACGACCGTGACGGCGTGATGGACCTACTAGCGGTCAGGATGAAGCACCTGAGCAACACACCGCGCCAGCAAGCGCGGTATGTCATCGTGGCCACGCTTGACGAGGCAGTCAAGGCGGGCAAGCTCAGCAAGCACCGGCTAGACGGCATCGAACTCGCCGACTACGGGAGGTACTCCCGTAAGGGGTTCGTGTTCCCCACGTATGAGCAAGTCAGGTTCGTGGCGGATGGCGGTATCAACCCGGGGACCAAGCGCGCCGTCGCCGGCGCGGGACTGTGCGTCTGGCTCATGCGCGGCTGCGGACTTCGCATCGAAGAAGCCCTGGCAGTGTGCAAGGAGGACTTCATAGAGGACGGGACCGTCTTGCGGGTGGCGTGGCAGGCGTCGGGAGACGGCAAGGGGCGGGAACCGCTCAAGCATCGCAAGGCAGGCGAGTACCGAGACGTGCCCGCGCCTTCCTGGCTGTGGGAGATCGTTCGGGACATGCCCGATGGCCCGCTCATCCCTGGCAACGGGAAGCTGTTCCAGCGGTACGGCACGGTCTACTTCCGGTTCATGCACGCTGCCGAGGCAGCCGACATCGCGGACGGGTTCTCGCCGCACTCGCTGCGCCACGCCTTCGCCTCCGCGATGCTCGCGCGTGGGGTGCAGATCACCGAACTTGCTCACTTCCTCGGGCATCGGGACATCAATGTCACTCACCAGGTGTACGGGCATCTGCTGCCCTCTGCCGCGAAGCGAGCCGTAGCAGCGCTGGACGCCGAGTTTGCCGAGTGGAGCAACAGCTAGCGCCTCGGACATGACTCATTGGTAAGAAGTATGTTTCACGCAGCGAGTCATCCAGCCCATGCCCAGATGGGAAGCTGTTCGCGACCTGACTTGGCTCACCATCACGGAGTTTGGGCGGCCTCGTCACGCTGACCTGCGGGTTCCCGGTTCCGGGTGCGCGAATCTGCGCACTAAATCAGGTCGTAAAGTTGGCCTGTGTCTCCGTACCTGCGGACGGTGAAGACGGCATCAGGGGCCAGGGCGGTGCAGATCGTGCACTCCTCGCACCGGGAATCACGGGATATCGAGCACATCGGCTCCGCCCATGACGACGCCGGTTGACTCAGGATCCTGCACCAATCCTCGTCACAGGCCAATAGGGCGCGCTGCGGCGCACCGTCTACGCCGCCTGCATCGGAACGCTGGCTGGCGTAACTCCGGGCCTGCCGATCTGCTATCGCTACTAGCCGTTCCGTTGTAGATTGTGACGCCAATTGCATCTGATGCGAACTCGCGATGGTTTGTGCATCGGTGCTGCTGGAGGCTTTACCTGCCTGGCTGACCAGGCGGATTGGCCGTGGGGCTGACGGTGACGATAGCGGCTGACTGGCGTGAACGCCAGCCGGTGCCCTCTGTCCCGGCGCGCCGGCCTGCAGATCCTCCGCCGACTCGCATAGGATGCGGCTCACTCGCATCTGATGCGAATGACGGAAGTGGGGGAATAGTGGGACAAAACGGGTCGGTGCCAGGGGCGGCGAGGCTGCACCGGGTCGACGGGGTTGCGCTGCTGCGACCGGAGGAGCAGGTCTTCGCCGCGATGCTGACTGGGTTCGCCAACCAGCAGCTGGCGCGGAACCTGGCCCGGACGACGGTGGAGGGCCGGGAGAGCACGGTCAAGGCGTTCGCCGCCTACGTGAACGCCTATCCCTGGCACTGGACGTCGGCGATGGTGGATGAGTGGCTCGGTGACCTGCGGTCGCTGCGTGACCTGAAGCACTCGACGATCCGGTCCTACTGCGAGGCGGTGCGCTCGTTCTGCCACTTCGTCACTGACCCTGTCTATGAGTGGACGGCGGCCTGCGAGGAGCGGTTCGGCACCCACCCGGTCCAGGTCGTGCACGAGTGGAACACCGCAGTGCACGTCCAGGACAACGAGTCGGACCCGAAGAAGCGCGCGTTCACCAAGACTGAGCTGCACGCTTTCTTCGGGCACTGCGACGACGAGGTCGCCCGGATCCGGGCCTTCGGCCGCAAGGGCTGGCTGCCCGCGTTCCGCGACGCCACCTTGTTCAAGACCGCCTACGCCTACGGGCTGCGGCGCAACGAGACGCGGATGCTGGACGCCGCCGACTTCGGCCGCAACCCGCACGGAGCCGAGTTCAGCGAGTGGGGCCGCTGCCAGGTCCGGTTCGGCAAGGCCAAGAAGGGCTCGCCGCCCAAGCGCCGCAGCGTGCTGACCGTCTGGGACTGGGCCCCCGAGGTCCTGGACGAGTGGTTCACCGAGATCCGTCCCCTGTTCGGCGCCGACCAGAACCCGGCGGCCTGGCCTTCCGAGCGCGGCCTGCGGGTCGGCTGCCAGCGGCTCAACTCGCGGTTTATCACCTACCGCCAGGCCCTGGGCCTGGATGACGGCCTGGACTTCCACTCCTTCCGCAGGTCGTATGTCACCCACCTGATCGAGGACGGCTGGGACCCGCGCTTCGTCCAGGAACAGGTGGGTCATGAGCACGCCAGCACCACCTCCATTTACACCTGCGTGTCCTCGGACTTCCGCACCCGCACCTTGCGCCGGCACCTGGACGCCACCGTCGCCGCCGCCCTTCAGTCCCAGAGCGGGAGGCAAGCATGAAGCGCAAAGTCGGCTACGTGTGGCGGCTGCGCGAGGTGATGGCCGGGCACCGCATCTTCACCGCCACCGAACTGGTGCCGCTGCTGCGCGAGCGCGGCGTCGACCTGTCCGCCTCCCAGGTCCACCGCCTGGTCTCCGGCACCCCCGAGCGGCTGTCACTGCAGGTCCTGTCCGCGCTCTGCGACATTCTCTCCTGCACCCCGGCCGACCTGGTGGCCACCACCGCAGAGAACGCCGGCGTGCGCAAGACCGCCACCGGTGACCACCCTGCCCCGCCGGCGGCCGCCGGGAAACTCCGGCCGCGCCCGGCCCGCATCCTGCCCGGCGCATGAGCCGCCCCTATGCAACCGACGAGCAGTACGAACGCTGGTACATGGCAGAGTGCTGCCGCTGCGGCCGCCGCAGGAACAAGGCCGGCAGCTGGCCGGACGGCTACGTCTGCCGGACCTGCTCGGACCGCGCGGTACGGACCCGTGGGACCTGCCCCGGCTGCGGCCAGGAACGGGCGCTTCCGGGCCGCCGCCCCAGCGACACCGCCGCGATCTGCACCACCTGCGCCGGATTCTCACAGTCCTTCGCCTGCGCACGCTGCGGCTTCGAGGACAAACTGCACGGCGGCCGGCTCTGCACCCGCTGCACCTTCGCCGACCGGCTCGCCGAGATCCTGGACGACGGCACCGGCCGGATCCGCCCCGAGCTCGTCCCGCTGGCCAGTTCCCTGCTCGCCATGGACAACCCGCTGTCCGGCTTGACCTGGCTTTCCACGGGCAAGGGCCGCACCGGTGCCGCCAATGACCTGCTGCGGCGCCTGGGCCGCGGGGAGATAACACTGACCCACCAGGCATTCGACACACTTCAGCCCTGGCGGACAGCCGCCCACCTGCGCGAACTCCTGATGGCCTGCGGTGTGCTCCCCGCCGTCGACAAGCAGATCTGCTCGTTCCAGCGGTGGCTGGCCGGCTACCTCGCCGGCATCACCAACCCGGACCACGCCCAGCTCGTCCGCCGCTTCGCCACCTGGGAAGTCCTGCCACGGCTCCGCCGTCGAGCGGAGAAGAAGCCGATCACTCCATCCGGCCGACGGCACGCCGGCGACCAGATCAAGCACGCCACTGCCTTCCTGCGCTGGCTCTCCGGGCACGACCGCACCCTGGCCACCTGCCGCCAGGGCGACATAGACGCCTGGCACGTCGAGCACAACGAGCACAGCCGCAACACCGTCCGGGCCTTCCTGCAGTGGTGCACGGCCAGCAAGCTCACCAGGCGCTTCCGATTGCAGACCGCCGTGATCCGCCAAGCGTCGCCGCTCCCGCAGCATGAACGCCTGGACCTGCTCGGCCATCTCCTCACCAGCCACGACCTGCCGCTCCGGCCCCGGGTCGCGGCCGCCATCGTCCTGCTCTACGCGCAACCGCTCACCCGCGTCGTCCGTCTCACCATCGACGACATGATCCAGGACGACGGTCAGATCCTCCTGCGGCTCGGCGAACCACCCTCACCGGTCCCCGGCCCGGTCGCTGATCTCCTGCTCAGCTGGATCGAGAACCGGGACAACATGAACACCGCGACGAACCGCGACTCGCGCTGGCTGTTCCCCGGGCGCCGGGCCGGCCAGCCGATGCGCCCCGACTCGCTCGCGGCGCTTGTCAACGATCTTGGCATCCCCACCGTCGCAGGCCGGGCCTCAGCCATCCGCCAGCACGTCCTGGAGATGCCCGCACCCGTCGTCGCCGACGCCCTCGGCTACCACCAGGTCACCACCGCCAAGCTGGCCGCCCAGGCCGGCGGCACCTGGAGCCGGTATGCATCCGGAGACCACCTACGGTCACCATCCGGCTGGGGACCACAGCAAACTCACGACAGTTGAATAAGCGAGCCCGCCAGTA
>DAIOWL010000408.1:0-6440 GCA_036758545.1 Streptosporangiaceae bacterium
GGCCTCATCCGCTCCTAGCTGGCTTGTGGTTGGCGTGGTGCGGTGAATCATCGTGATTGTGGTTCTCGCCAGCGCGCAATTTTCCCTCTTCCGCGGCTGCGCGGCGGCGAGTACGCAGGAAAGGTAAGAGTGGCCGGGAGCCAGCGAGGGAGCTGTGGGTGATCTGATGGATCTGTTCAGCCTAGACGGCAAGGTTGGTTTGGTCACCGGGGCCGGCAGCGGCCTGGGCAGGCAATTCAGCGAGGCGATGGCGGAGGCGGGCGCGGATGTCGCCTGCGCCGACATCGATGAGGAGTCGGCCAGGGCGACGGCTGCGGTAGTCCGGGGCCTGGGCCGCCGCGGTACGGCGATCGGCTGTGACGTCACCGCGGAGGCCGAGGTTGAGGCGATGGTGGCTCGCACTGTGGAGGTTCTGGGCAGGCTGGACATCTTGTTCAACAATGCCGGGATTGCCGATCCGCAGGCTCTGCTGCTGCACCAGTACCCGACCGCTGACTGGCGTGCCGTGCTGAACGTGGACCTGGATGGCGTGTTCTTCTGCGCGCGGGAAGCGCTGAAGGTCATGGTCGCGCAGCAGTCCGGCAAGATCATCAATATCGCGTCGATGTGGGGCCTGGCCGGTTCGTCCAGCCTGTTCCCGGCGCTGGCCTATAACGCCGCCAAGGGCGCGGTGGTCAACCTGACCCGCGAGCTCGGGCTCGAATACGCCAGGCAGGGAATCCAGGTCAACGCGCTATGCCCTGGCTTCTATCAGACCAACCTGAGCCGTGGCGCGATTGACGACCCGCAGGTCCGTGCCACGATCACCGCCTTCATCCCGATGGGCCGGATCGCGGACGCCGCTGAAATCAAGGGCCCGGCGCTCTTCCTCGCCTCAGCCGCGTCCGACTACATGACAGGGCAGACCCTGGTAGCCGATGGAGGCTGCCTGGCAAAGTAACTGGCCATCTCACCCCAGCAGACAGCCCCCGCTGCCGGAATACCCGGGATCCGACCCGTCATTCTGCGCTTGACGCCAGTCCGCGGTTCTGCAGCCACAGCCAGGCCTTTCGATCGTGCGGGAGACCCCCGACCGCCTGCCGGCACTCCAGTCCATGCTCACCGTATTTACCTAGCCGGTGTCCGCCCTCGCCTGCCAAGGCGAGGGCGGTCCGAAGACGCACAGGAATGGCTGATCTGTGCGGCCAATTCATCAAGGCGGTTCGACCTGGATGTGCGTACGAACCCGGTTCCGTCTGTGGTTCTGGCGTCCCGCCGATCTCCCCCATCGGACTGACTGCTGCCGGTCTATTCGCCGGAGGCGAGGTGTCAAGGGCCGATTCGCGTGTACGTTGACCGGGCACTTTGACCTGTGCTAGCTGCCCGGCGGTCAGATCGGCGCTTGATGCCGTGGCGGCGGCGTGTGACGATCTGGCGGCGGTGTGGCGGGGCCCTTTTGCGCCTTCCGCCTGTATGCCGATTGTCCTGTCTCCGGCCTGCGCCGGCGCCTGTAGCGGGCAGGAACCTGATGCCTGCCGTCGGCGGCCTTGCTACTTTCGGCCTGTGGACGATGACGCCTTCCTCCGTCACGTTGCTGACCGTCTTGGCGAGCTGCCCGCAGTGAAGGCTGTCACCCTGGGCGGGTCGCGTGCTGCGGGTACGCACCGGCCGGACAGCGACTGGGACTTCGCTGTCTACTACAGAGGACACTTCGACCCGCAAAGGCTGCGTGACATCGGCTGGCCCGGTGGGGTCTCCGAGGTCGGCGGCTGGAGCGAGGGCGTGTTCAACGGCGGGGCGTGGCTGGAGATCGACGGCCGCCGGGCCGACGTGCACTACCGTGACCTGGACACCATCGACCGGGAGATCGCCGCGTCACGCGAGAGCCGGTTCGACATCGAGCCGCTGATGTTTCACCTTGGCGGCCTCCCGTCTTATCTGGTGCTAGCGGAACTGGCCGTTAAACGGGTTCTGCGCGGCGAGCTGCCCGCACCGGGCTACCCGGTGGCGCTGCGCGAGCGGGCTCCGGGAATCTGGTGGGACAGGGCTGAGCGGACATTCGATTATGCACGGGCGAACCACGCTCCATACGGACGGCTGGCCCAGTGCGCCGGACTCGTCGCCCAGGCAACGCCTTATGCGGCGCACGCGGTGCTAGCCGCCCGGGGCCAGTGGGTCACGAACGAGAAGACATTGCTGACCCGCGCGGGTCTGCGACAAGTCGACGAGTTCATCGCCGTTGCGCGGCCGGACCCCGGTGTAATGCGCGATGTCGTGGACAGATCCCGCGGCGTTTGCTCGGAAGCGGTGAGGCAGGCCGTGGCGACACTCGCCTTAAGACGAGGCCATCGGGCGCGCAGCGGGCTGACCTGGGATTTCGAGTGAGCGCGCCGATCGCGACTCGAACGCGGGACCTACTGCTTACGAGGCACTTTCGAAGTGTGGCCGGGCAATGCCGTCACTGGCTCCCCGGTCAGGCTCCCCGGATTCTCGGAAACGAGTTCGGGATCGAAGGCCGGTGAAAAGCCCGACGCGGCGGACGGCTGACTTCGGCTATCACGCACGGCCGCCTAGCGTCTCACCGCGGAGTGTCCTGCCGCACGGTCGCGCACCACGCGCCGATCTCAGCGCGGCGCGCGGCGCCGAGCTTGGTCAGGATGTGGGTTACGTGCGCCGAGATCGTCTTGGGCGCGAGCACAAGTTGTTTGGCGATCTGCGGGTTGGTGAGGCCTGCCGCGACAAGCCGAGCGACCTCGAACTCACGCTCGCTCAGCGGATACCATGGCTCGGCCGGCTTGGCCTGGTCAAATGATCCGCTGAGCCGATCGGCGGCAGCGACGAGAACGGCGGCGCCGGACGCGGCGGCGATGGTGCGGACCTCGTCGGTGAGCACGGCCGCCTCGCCGCGACGGCGTGCCCGGGCGGCCGCCTCCGCGAGGTCGAGCCGGGCCCACGTGCCTTCCCAGAACCGACGCAGAACCTGCCACGACTCGCTGGCCGTCTGCAGTTCCTGATACGCCGCGGGCACCTCACCCCGGGCGAGCAGGAGCAGTCCCCGGGCGTGGCCGATCGCAGGCAATGTGCCAGGGATGGCGCGGGTGGTGAGCACCGCGCCGACCTGGTCCGACCAGGACTGCGCGGCGTCGACGTCGCCACGGGCCAGGTGAGCCCGGACGCCGGTGAGCAGGTAAGGGTAGAGGTAGCTGGCGTCGGTGACGTCGGCTGAAGCCTGGTAGCCACGCTCGCAGTGACGGAGCGCGGTGTCATGATCACCCTGGCATCTGGCCGCTTCGGCCAGGCCCCACAGCGGTGGTGAGAGCCGCTGCACTTCGGCCATCCGGTCACCGTGACCGAAGGCCTCGCCGAGCAGGTCGGTGGCCAGGGTCCAGTCGCCGCGCCCCATCGCCAGGTAGCCCAGGACGAACTGCGCGGTGATCTGGGTGGTGAGACCGCCGCGCCCGTCGGCCAGGGCCTGCTGCGCGGTCCGGGCGGCCGCCTGCCACTGGCCGGTGGCCCACTGGACGTGCGCGAGGTGCGAAGCCATGTAGTGCCGGTGATTCCACAGCTCGACTTTTTCGGCGTACCCGATACCCTCAGGAAGCCAGCGCTCGGCTAGGCCGTACTCGACCAGCGCGGACGCGGACGACCCGATCATCCGGTATCCGCGGGCCGCCTCCGCCTCCTGCTGGGCACCGGTCGCGCGGGCGATCGCATCCTCCAGCAGCCGCCAGCCCTCCTTCATCCGGCCGGCGAAGACCAGCACCGATCCGAGCGTCGCGGCGGTGTTGAGCGCAGCCTCCTCGTCGCCTAGCCGCTGGCTTTCGGCGCGGCTGGCCTCCCCGTAGGCAATGGCCTCGTCGAGACGGTCATCCACCAGGTAGGCGGCGGCCATGGCCGAACCGAGCCGAGCGCGCTCGCGGTCCGCCCCGGCCACGCCGTCCAGGCTGTCCAGAGCGGCCTGCAGCAGGCCGACCCGGCCGGGCAGGTTCTCGCCGAGCAGGTGCGCGACCGCGACCATGCGCGGTACCAGCGCCGCCGCCGCGCGCGCGTCACCGGCGCTGGCGGTCAGTTCGTGTGCCGTCCGGTAGGCCTGCGCGGCGGCCGTATTGTCGTCGGCAGCCGCGGCCTCGTCGCCGAGCGCGGCGAACAGCCCGGCCCGTTCGGGCGCCGGAAGCTCGCCGGGCAGGTTGCGTACCGCCCGCCGGTACAGTTCGAGGGCCTCGCCGTGGGCGGAGACCGACGCGGCCTCACCCGCGGCGGCGACCGCGAACTCGTGCGCGAGCCCGTGGCATTGGGCCTGCTCGAAGTGCGCCGAGATGAACGCGCCGCGGTACCCGCGGTCCACCGCGGCTCGTGCCACCCGTTCGTGCAGGCGGCGCCGGGTGGGCAGGTCCGTCTCGGCGTAGAGGGTGTCGCGGATCAGGGCGTGCCGGAAATCGGAGGTGACCTCGTCGGCGCCGGGCAGGACGAGATAGGCGTCCTGCAGCTGGCGCAGGGCACCGGCCACCTCGTCCGGGTCGTGGCCGGTGATCACGGTCAGCAGGTCGAAGTCGAAGGAACGCCCGATGACGGCCGCTGCCGACGCCACGTCGCGGGTGTTCGCGGCCAGGTGCCGGACGCGGCTCAGCACCGCGTCGCCCAGCGTGTCCGGAACCGTGGCGGCCTGGATCGCCGCACCGGACTGCGGGGTCAGGGTGTCCTCGTCGATGGCGGCGAGGAGTTCCTCGACATGCAGCGGGATCCCGTCGCTGCGCTCGTGGATTGCCTGGACCATCTGGGCCGGAGCCGGCCTGCCCAGCAGCGCGCTGGTCATCGCCGCGGTCTGGGCCAGCCCCAGCCGCGGCAGCCGGATCTCCTCGGTCAGGCGCTGGCCCAGCAGCCGGGCCCGCAGGTCGCGCATTGGCAGGCGGGGATACAGCTCGTCGCTGCGGTAGGCGCCGGTGACCAGCAGCGGCCTGGTCGCGAGCCGGCCGGCCAGATGACCGAGCACGTCCAGGCTCAGCTCGTCGGCCCAGTGCAGGTCTTCGAGAATGATCAGGGCCGGAGTGCCCGGATCGGCGGTCACCAGCAGATCGGCCAGATCCTGCACCAGCACGCGCCGCCGGTGATGCGCGTCGCCGGCGGCATCGGAGATCGCCCGCACCCGCGACGTAAGGCTCCGCCCCAGCTCGGACAGCGCCGGCTCGCGAGCGGGCAGCAGGTTACCGGCCAGGTCCAGCAGCAGGCCGGCCAGCGACTGCACGTCATCAGGGAACGCCGCCGCCCTGACGACGGCAAAACCGCCGTCTTCGGCCCGCCGCGCGACGGAGCTGAGCAGGCGCGTCTTGCCGATGCCTGCCTCGCCCGCGACGAACAGCAGCCGGCCTTCGCCTGCCGCGGCGGCGGCGAGCCGGTCCTCAATAAGGGCCAGAAAAGAGTCCCGGCCGACCAGGACCGGCGACTGGATGCTCCCGCGAGCCCGCACAACGCACCACCCCCGACCTAAGTATCGCCCGTGTCCGGAAATAAGGCGCTAGACGCGTGCGATTCGGGCACTTGACCGATGGCTGCGCAGGCGCCTCTCGCCGAGGCTGAACAAGTCCATTCGGTGATGCTCAGGAGGAGCAAAACAATGACTACTGTCGCAGCCCAGTCCCAGCGCAACGGCGTCGATGTGGCCAAGCTGTTCGCCACGCTCGATGCCGTCAAGGCGCACCCCGAGGCGGCCAGCTTCCGGTTCGGCGTGACCAACCGCTGGATCTCCGGCACGCACAACAGGAACGAGATCAGCACGTTCTACGGCGTCGGCGCCGAGCAGCAGCACGACACCACGTTCGCCATCGAGGCGGACCACCCCGCGGTGCTGGTGGGCGGGGACGCCGCACCGACGCCGGCCGAGCTCCTGCTCGCGGCGCTGGCCTCGTGCCTGACCTCGGGCCTGGGCAACATCGCCGCGGTCCGCAAGATCAACCTGGAATCGGTCGAGTCCCGGGTGGAGGGCGACATCGACCTGCGCGGGATCCTCGGCCTGTCGGACGAGGTCCGCAACGGCTTCAGCCAGATCCGGGTCAGCTTCCGGGTGCGCGGCGACGCGTCGCCCGAGGCGCTGCGCCAGCTGGTGCAGCAGGCCGTGGCCCGGTCGGCCGTGTACGACGTGCTGACCCACGGCGCGCCGATCAGCGTCGACGTCGCGACCGCCTGATCGGGACCAGCGAGAGAGGAACAGGACCATGCGCGCGGTGGAGACCCTGATCGTGGGGTCCGGCCAGGCCGGCCTGGCGGTCAGCCGCTGCCTGACCGCCCAGGGCGCCGACCATGTCGTGGTGGAGCGGGGGCGGATCGCCGAACGGTGGCGCAGCGCCCGCTGGGATTCGCTGCGGCTGCTCACTCCCAACTGGATGAGCCGGCTCCCCGCCTGGTCCTACCCCGGCCCCGACCCAGACGGCTACATGGCCGCACCGGAGCTGGTCGGCTACCTGGAG
>DAIOWL010000409.1:0-6429 GCA_036758545.1 Streptosporangiaceae bacterium
GGCCGAACTGCCCAGCGCGATCACGCTGGCCCGCGACGAGCCCCCGTTTCCCGCGGCCGAACTCGACCGGATGAGCGGCGTCGTCACCGGCTGCGCGGTCGCGGTCGCCGAGACCGGCACGATCATCCTGGACCACGGCCCCGGTCAGGGCCGCCGCGCGCTCACCCTGGTGCCCGACTTCCACCTGGTCGTCGTGCGCGAGGACCAGATCGCCGCCGACCTGGCCGACGCGTTCGCCCGGCTCGACCCGGCCCGGCCGCACACCCTCATCTCCGGTCCCTCGGCCACCAGCGACATCGAGCTCATCCGGGTCGAAGGCGTGCACGGCCCGCGGAACCTGCACGTCCTGCTCACCGGGTCCTGAAGCCTGGGTTTTCATGATCCGGAAGGATCCAGTACTCCCTGCGGTACCAGATCCTACATGATCATGAAATTCCGCCGCGGATCCGAGCGTTCGCCATGATCGCGAAGGCTTTTTAGTCTCGGCAGACTAAGGATCCTTCGGGATCATGAAGAATCCGCCGTCGCAAGGGCGGCCGGGGCGGGCCCGGGCCGGGCTGAGGGGCGATCGCTGCGGGCGAACGCAGGGCGGAAATTTATCGGGGCTCTTCTTTCTTGAGTGTGTATGACTCAAGCTTTGGAGGCCATCAATGAGTGAAACACTCACGCTGCCGGTGCTGCCCCTCGATGACGAGGTGGTGCTGCCGGGGATGGTGGTGCCGCTCGAGACGTCACAGCCGGAAGTCGGCGCCGCCATCGACGCGGCCCGGATGCCATCACGGCAGGTTCCCGGCATGCGTTCGGAGACTAAGGCCCGGGTGCTGGTCGTGCCGCGACTGGCCGACCGCGGGCTCGCGGGCGTCGGTACGCTCGCCGTGGTTGAGCAGGTCGGGCGGCTGCCCGGCGGACAGCCCGGCGCGGTCGTGCGCGGCATCGCCAGGGTCAAGATCGGTTCTGGTACCACCGGCCCCGGGGCGGGGCTGTGGGTCGAGGGCACGGAGATCGAGGAAACCAACCTCGGGCCGCACGCCGACGAACTGGCCCAGCAGTACAAGACCCTGATCACCAGCATGCTGCAGCAGCGCGGCGCGTGGCAGGTCATCGACGCGATACAGCAGCTCACCGACGCGTCCGCGATCGCGGACCGGGCGGGCTACTCGAGCTACCTGTCGACCACGCAGAAACTGCAGCTGCTCGAGACCGCCGACCTGGTCCAGCGCCTGGAGCTCGTGATCGGCTGGGCCAAGGACCAGCTGGCCGAGCTCGAGGTGGCTGAGTCCATCCGCAAGGACGTGTCCGAGGGCATGGAGAAGCAGCAGAAGGAATTCCTGCTCCGCCAGCAGCTCGCCGCGGTCCGCAAGGAGCTGAACGAGCTGACCGGCGGGGGCAAGGGCGAGACCGAGGAAGACGACTACCGCAAGCGCGTCGAGGACGCCGACCTGCCGGAGAAGGTCCGCGAGGCCGCGATGCGCGAGGTCGACAAGCTCGAGCGGACCTCGGACCAGTCACCGGAAGTCGGCTGGATCAGGACCTGGCTCGACACCGTCCTCGACATCCCGTGGAACGAGCGGACCGAGGACGCCTACGACATCGCCGGCGCGCGGCAGATCCTCGACGAGGACCACACCGGGCTCGACGACGTGAAGGACCGGATCATCGAGTACCTGGCGGTGCGCAAGCGGCGCAGCGACCGCGGCCTCGGGGTCATCGGCGGCCGGCGCTCCGGTGCCGTGCTCGCCCTGGTTGGGCCGCCCGGCGTCGGCAAGACGTCGCTCGGCGAGTCGGTCGCGCGGGCCATGGGCCGCAAGTTCGTCCGGGTCTCCCTGGGCGGCGTCCGGGACGAGGCGGAGATCCGCGGCCACCGGCGCACCTACGTCGGCGCGCTGCCCGGCCGGATCGTCCGGGCCATCCGCGAGGCGGGCACGATGAACCCGGTCGTGCTGCTCGACGAGGTCGACAAGGTCGGCAGCGACTACCGGGGCGACCCGGCGGCCGCGCTGCTCGAGGTGCTCGACCCGGCGCAGAACCACACCTTCCGCGACCACTACCTCGAGGTCGACCTCGACCTGTCCGACGTGGTGTTCCTGGCCACGGCGAACGTGCTCGACTCGATCCCCGGGCCGCTGATCGACCGGATGGAACTGGTCCAGCTGGACGGCTACACCGAGGACGAGAAGGTCGCCATCGGCCGGGACCACCTGCTGCCCAGGCAGCTGTCCAAGGCGGGCCTGAACGCCGATGAGATCACGCTCACCGATGACTCGCTGCGGCTCATCGCGGCCGAGTACACCCGCGAGGCGGGCGTCCGGTCGCTGGAGCGGTCCATCGCCCGGGTGCTGCGCAAGGTGACCGCGAAGGAGGCTCTGGAGGAGGGCACGCTGCCGGTCACGGTCAGCCCGGCCAACCTCAAGGACTACCTGGGCCGGCCCCGGTTCACCCCGGAGACCAGGCTGACGTCGAGTGACCGCCGCACGGCGGTGCCCGGCGTGGCGACCGGCCTGGCGGTGACCGGCGCGGGCGGTGACGTGCTCTACATCGAGGCGTCCCTGGCCGAGCGGGAGACCGGCGAGACCGGGGTCACGCTCACCGGGCAGCTCGGTGACGTGATGAAGGAATCGGCCCGGATCGCGCTGTCCTACCTGCGCTCGCACGGTGCCGAGCTGGACCTGCCGGTCGGCGAGCTCAAGGACCGCGGCGTGCACGTGCACGTGCCGGCCGGAGCCGTGCCCAAGGACGGGCCGAGCGCGGGCGTCACGATGACCACCGCGCTGGCGTCGCTGCTGTCCGGGCGGCCGGTCCGCTCCGACGTGGCGATGACCGGTGAGGTCTCGCTCACCGGGCGGGTGCTGCCCATCGGCGGCGTGAAGCAGAAGCTGCTCGCCGCGCACCGGGCCGGGATCACCACGGTGCTCATCCCGCAGCGGAACGAGCCGGACCTGGACGACGTCCCGGCCGAGGTGCTCGAGAAGCTGGACGTGCACACCATGGGCGACGTCCGCGACGTGCTCGCGCTCGCGCTCGAGCCCGCGCAGGTCCCGCAGGTCGCGGGGGCGGCTGCCTAGCGGCCGGATACCGCGACCTCAGCTGGCGCCGGGATCGCCGTCCTCACCGACGGCGCCCGGCGCCGCTGTCTGCGGGCCTGGCTCACTGGCGGCCGGGAACACGTCCGTGGCGGCCAGGTCCCAGATAAAGCTGGGGTCCTCGGCCGGTCCGGCGCTCACCCGCGCCGGGCCGGGCGCGGCGACCGCGGCGGCCGGGCCGCCCGCGGCGGACGGCGCCGTATCGCCGCTGAGGACCAGGCCGGCCGCGCGTGACGGCACGGTGAAGTCCGGGGCCTGCGGCGGCGCGTAGTCGACCGGGACCGGGGCCGCGGCGAAGCCGAGGCTCTGCCGGTTCAGGCCGGGCTCGCCGTCGGGCTCGGGCCGCGGCGGGAAGTCCGGGTCCGGCGAGGCATTGACGTCGAACGGCGCGGGCAGCACCCCGTCTCGCGGCACGGCGGGCATCGCCGGCACATCTCCCGGCACCCTGATGCCCGGTCCCGGATCCGGCGGAAACGCGCTGTTCGGCACCGACGGCAGCGGCCCGAACGTCCGCTCAGGCTGGGGTGCGGGCGCCCACGGCGGGCCCGCGGGCGACGGGGCCGCCGTCCTGGCCGGCTTCGGCGCCGGGGCTATGACCGGGCGGAACGGCTCGGCGGGGGGCGGCTGCATCTCGCCGAGGCTGCTGCCGCCCTGCCAGCCCCCGGTTGCGGCCCAGCCGCCGGTGCCGGCCGGACTCGGCGGCGGCGCGAGCTGGGACCGGCTGGAACCCTGATGCCCGGTGAAAGACGCGGCGACAGGCCCGCTGACCGGGCCGGACACGGGCTGCGGCAGGCGCTGCTCATGCTGTCCGCGGGGGCTGCGGGTGCGGGTCCGGCCGGGCGCCGCTTCTGCCGCGGCGAACCGAGACCGCTCCCGCCGGGAGCGCATGACCAGGAGCAGCGCCACGAGCAGGACGATCAGCACGCACAGGCCGGCCACCATGTACCGGACCAGCGAGCCGGCCAGGTCGCCGGCGCTCGGCTGGTGCGCCGCCGTGGTCGACAGGCGCTGTCCGGACTGGCTCGGCCGGGCGGTGGGAGCGGGCCGGGGCGGTTCCGCGGCGGCGTTGATGGAGGCGGCCAGGCCGACCGCCTTGGCGGCGTCGATGGTGCCGCGCCCGGTGCCCGGTGCGCTGGTCCGGCCGGTGGTCGTGCCCCTGGTCAGCGCCTGGCCGACCTGGGCCGCGGACAGGTGCGGGAACCGGGACCGGATGAGGGCGGCCACGCCGGCCACGATGCCGCTGGACGTGCTGGTGGAGCTGATCCGCGCGTAGTCATCGGGCGGGACCGCGGCGGACAGGCCGACGCCGGGGGCGGTCAGCGACACGTACGAGTGCCGGCTGCTGAACGGGGCGAGCCGCCCGTTCCTGGTCATCGCGCCGACCGCGATGACCCCGGTGTAGGCAGCCGGATGATCCGTCAGGTCAGGACCCTGGCCGTCGTCGCCGGCCGGGGCCACCAGCACCACGTTCTTGCGCAGTGCGTACGCCACCGCCGCCTTCTCGGCCGGGCTGCCGCCGGCCGCGGCCGGGCTGCCCTGGCCGGTCAGGCCGGCCGCGCCCGGGTCCAGCGGCAGGTCGATGATCCGGGCGCCGTGGTCGACCGCGTAGATGATGCCGCTGGCGATGGCGCCGGGCAGTCGCCGGGCGATGGCCCGCGTGGAGTTCAGCGGGTCGTTGAACTCCAGGCTGACCCGGATGGACAGGATCTTCGCCATAGGCGCGACGCCGAGCAGGCCGTCCGTGCGCCCGGTGCCGTGCCCGTGCCCGGCGATGGCCCCGGCGACCGCCGTCCCGTTGATGCCCCAGAACGGCCCGGCGTGCGTCCGGCCCGAGCCGCTGAAGTCGGGTCCCGTGGTCACCGAGCCGGTCAGGTCCGGGTGCCGCGGGTCGACGCCCGTGCCCAGCACGGCCACCATGATCCCGGCGCCCTGGGTGGACGGCCAGGTCTGCCGCACGTGCAGGCCGCCCAGCCACCACTCCTGAGCCTGGACGCCGCGGCCCGCGGCGCTGTAGCCCGCGGCGGCCCGCGCCGGAGCAGGCCCGCAGACCCAGGAAACAGCAATAGCCGCAGCTAGCCCTGAGGCGACTGAGACCAGGGTGCTACGGAAGGATCGGTGTGACACTTGGTCAGATAACTCCTCCGAGACTGGCCGGGCTAGCCTGCGGCGGCGATGTCCCGACCCGGCTTGTCGTAATCGTGCCATGCGGTCGCCGTGCGTGGAATGCGTCACGGATGAATACTTTGGGGTACCGCCGTGATCGATATCTGCGCGCCGGGCGGCAATCCGAGTCGCTGGGCCGCGTTCCCGCCGTTCACCGCCACCGAGACCAGTCCCGCGCTGTCCGTGAACACGACCAGCTCGCCGGCGGCCACCGCGCCGAACGTATCCCGGTAGGGCAGCTTCAGCTGCCGGTGGCCGAGCCGCATGAGCACCGTGCCGCCCGGCTTGACGCCGATCTCCGCCGCGTCCGCCGCGGTGACGGAGAGCTGGACGTTGCCGAACCGGTCCACCGTGAGCACCTCTCCCGTGGCCGTGAAATCGCGGACCATCCGCTCCGGGGCGGGCAGCGCGACCAGCCCGGCTACGTCGATCTCCGGCCCGGCCGCGGCCAGTTCCGCGTCCGCCGCCAGGTGCGCCGCCACCGGCATGAAGATGTCCCGGCCGTGGAAGGTCGGCGTCACCCTGGTGAGCCACAGGTCCCGGTTGGTCAGGCTGAACGCGCGGTCCGCGCCGCCCGCCGCGGTCAGCGCCCAGGACAGCAGGCCGTTGTCCGGGCCGATGAAGACCGAATCTCCGGCCGCCACGGCGATCCCGCGCCTGGCCGTTCCCACGCCCGGGTCGACCACCGCCACGTGCACCGACGGGGGCAGGTAGGGCACGGTCTGCGCCAGCACCGCCGCGCCGCGCCTGATGTCGCCCGGCGGGATCAGGTGGGTCACGTCGATGATGTCCGCGTGCGGCGCGATCCGGGCGCTGACCCCGTGGCAGGCGGCCACGAAACCGTCCTCGAGCCCGTAGTCGGTGAGGAAGCTCAGGTAGCGAAAACGGTCCACGATCCGTGAGCGTACGTCGCCCGTGCGCGCAGGTACAGGACCCCGGGAAACCCCGGACGTCGGGTACGGTCGCAATGACCGGGTCCTGGAGGAGGTGGCATGCCCGAGTTGTCCGAGCGGGACATGCGGATCCTCGCGTTCGAGCGGCGCGGCTGGCGCTCGCCGGGGGTGAAGGAGCAGGCCATCGCCGAGGTGCTCGACATGCCCGCCACCCGGTACTACCAGCTGCTGAACGAGCTGATCGACCAGCCCGAGGCATTGGCGTTCGACCCGGTGCTGGTCAAGCGGCTGCG
>DAIOWL010000410.1:0-6419 GCA_036758545.1 Streptosporangiaceae bacterium
ACGTAGCGGCGGGACCCGCCGGTCACGGTCCGCCACGGCGGCGACCCGGACACCGACAGCATCCCGTGATTGGCCAGGAACGCGAACAGGTACCGGGCCGGATAGCGCAGCGCCGTCCCGGTCGGGCAGGACCACACCGCGGCGACCAGGGGGAGGGCGAAATGCGCGGTGAAGTAGCGAGAGAACCCGCCCGTTCGGAGAAAATCGGCAAGGACCTGGCCGTCGCGGTCACCGTGGTCCAGGAGCCGGCGGGCGGCGCGGTGGAACCTGGGCACCTCGGCCAGCATGCGCACGTAGCGGCCCCGCCCCCGGGGCAGGCCGGCGGCCAGGCCGGGCAGGCCGCGCTGGCCCGCGTACTGCAGGCCGCACCCGGCGCAGCGGACCGACATGCTCATCTGGGACGGCTGGGTGGCCACCCCGAGTTCGGCGAACAGCCTGGTGAGCAGGGGGTAGGTGCGCTCGTTGTAGACGATGAAGCCGGTGTCGACGCCGGTCGGGTGGGTGTCGGCGTGGCCGCCGAGGCGGTCGTCCGCCTCGAACAGCGTCACATGATCGGTACGCGACAGCACGTAGCCGGCCGTAAGCCCGCTCACGCCGCCGCCGACCACGGCGATCCTGCGCCCGGTCATGTGCCTTCGCGGCCGAACAGGTACCGCAGCGCACCGGTCAGCTCGGGCTGGCGGAACCGGTGTCCCGCTCCGGTCAGTCGCTCCGGCAGGACGTACTGGCTGGCCTGGGCGATCTCCCTGGCGCCTTCGTCGCCGAGCAGCAGCCGGGGGCCGAATCCCGGCACCGGCAGCACCGCGGGACGGCGTAGCACGGCGGCCAGCGTCCGGGTGTAGTCCGCGTTCCGCACCGGCTCCGGCGCGACCGCGTTGACCGGGCCTGATAGGCCGGGGTCGAGCACCGCCCGCCGGTAGATGTCGAGCAGGTCGTCCAGGGCGATCCAGGCCAGCCACTGCTTGCCGTCGCCGAGCCGGCCGCCGAGCCCGGCCTCGAACAGCGGGCTGAGCAGCCGCAGCATGCCGCCGCGCGGAGTCTGCACGATACCGGTCCTGACCTGGACCGTGCGGATGCCCGCCGCGGTGGCCGGGGTGGTGGCGTCCTCCCAGCCGGCCACCACGTCGGCCAGGAACCCGTCGCCGCGCGGGCTGGCCTCGGTCAGGACCTCGTCGCCGCGGTCCGGGCCGTAGATGCCGATGGCCGAGGCGGTGACGAACACCTTGAGGCTGGGGCGGCTCGCGGCCAGCTCGGCCAGCCTGCGGGTCGGCTGGATCCGGCTGGTCCGGATCTCCTGCTTGCGCTCGGCGGTGAACCGGCCGCCGATCGACGCCCCGGCCAGGTGGATCACGGCGTCGACCCCGTCCAGCAGCTCCGCGGCCGGGTCCTCCGGTCGCCAGTAGCGCTCCCCGGCCCGGGGCAGCCGGCGCACGAGCGGGATGACCCGGTGCCCGCTGGTCGTCAGCAGCGCGGTCAGCGCGGTGCCGATCAGGCCGCTGGAGCCGGTGACCGCCACCGTCAGCGTGTCCTGGCTGATGTCGCGGGCCCGGGCCAGCGCGGCCAGGTCGGCGGCGAGCTGCCGGTGCCGGTACACGACCGTGGACCGCAGCACCCGGGCGGGCAGCGGGGTGTCAATCACGTCGGTCACCAGCGTGGCCGTGTTGCCGGACTTGCTGAACTGGTGCGTGTGGCGCCAGGGCAGGGGCAGGGAGGTGAGCTCGTCGGCGAAGGCGTTCGGCGGGTCGTAGGCGTCCGGCTGGTGGGCGGCGACCCAGCGCAGCCCGCCGGGCAGGGTGAGGGTCGCGCGGCCGTCGCGGAGCGACCCCGCCTCGCGGAGCACCCTGACCGGCTGCCAAGGTGGAATCAGCCTGGTGATCGCGCCGGGCCGCGTGTGCCAGGAGAACACCTCGTCACGGTCCGCATCTATCACACTGGAGTACGTCAGCCCCATCGTGTTTCCCAGCTCCCTCCTCGCTCGGCGTCGGCCGCGCTCGCCAGGTGCACGCCGACGCAGTAATAAATGCTAAATTACACTAAAACTGCGAGTACGAAAGACACGCATGCAGCTACGCGACGCCGCCGAGATGCTCGGGGTGCACTACCAGACCGCCTACGCGTGGGTGCGCCAGGGCGTCCTCCCGGCGAGGAAGACCGGCCGCGGCTACGAGGTCAGCGAGGGTGACGTCAGCGCCCTCGCGGCGCGCCGCGCGTCGGGTACCGCGCCGCGGCCGCAGATCAGGGTGCGCGACTGGGTGGCCCAGGCCGACCGGCTGCACGCGGCCGTCATGTCCGGCGACGAGACCATGGCACGGCACGTCTTCGCCCGGCTCGCGCGCGGCGTGCCGCTGACCGACCTGTGCGAGCGGATCATCGCGCCCGCGCTGCAGCGCGTCGGCGACGACTGGGCCTCCGGCGCGGTCTCGATCGGGGCCGAGCACCGGGCCAGCGCCATCTGCGAACGGCTCATCGCCGCCCGCACCCACCAGCCGCAGGGCCGACCGCGCGGCATCGCGGTGGTGACCACGCCACCCGGGGAACGGCACGGGCTGCCGGCCCTGATGGCAACGGCGTGCCTGCGCGAAGACCGCTGGCTGGTGCACCACCTGGCGGCCGACCTGCCGGTTTCCGAGGTGACCGACCTGGTCAAGGAGACCGCCGCCAGCCTGGTGGTGCTGTCCGCGGCCACCACGGAAGCGGTCCAGCGGGCGGCCGAGGAGGCCGGCGAGATCACCCAGGCCTCAGCCGGGCTGCGCGTGCTGGCCGGGCGCCCCGGGGACAGCCTCGGTCAGCTACGGCAGCAGGCCCGGGCGACCCTGGCCCGCCCCGCGGAGGGCTAGAGAGCCAGGCGGGCGGCGAAGGCGGAGATCTGGTCCTTCTGCTCGGACTCCTCGGTCGAGGCAGGGCCCACGACCAGGCGCGTAACCCCGTTCGCGGCGTGGGCGGCCACGTCGTCGGCGGTCATGTCAATGGCTCCCCAGCGGGTGTACTCCAGCGCCGCCGGGTCCCGGCCCGCGGTCCGGGCGGTCTCGCGCATCAGGTCGAGCTGCGCGGCGCGTTCGGCCTCGGTGAGCCCGCCGCCGGGGAAGTAGCCGTCGCCGCGCAGGCCCGCGCGGCGGGCGGCCGCCGGGCTGGAGCCGCCGACGTGGATAGGCAGCCGGGCCAGCGGCTTGGGGAAGCTGCACAGGTTGGTGAAGGAGAAGAACTCCCCGTCGAAGCTGACCCCGTTCTCGTCCCCGTCCCAGAGCAGCCGCAGCACGTCGATGGCCTCGTCCGCGCGGCGGCCGCGGGTGGCGAAGTCGACGCCGCCCGCCATGGCCTCGCCCGGCAGGGCGCCCACGCCCACGCTGAACAGGCGCATCCGGCCCTTGGACAGCACGTCCAGCGTGGCCAGCCGCTTGGCCAGCACCACCGGCTGGTGGTAGGGCAGCAGCAGGACGCCGGTGCCGAGCAGGATGCGCTCGGTGGCCGCCGCGACGAAGGCCAGGCACTCGAGCGGATCGGCCACCGGCGTGGACGCCGGGAAGGTGACCGGCCCGAGGCTCGCGCCCGGGTACAGCGCGATGTGCTCGGCGAAGTAGAAAGACTCGAAGCCGCACTGCTCTGCGTGCCGGGCTACCGCGATTATCTGGTCCGGGTCGGTGCCGAGAAAGCCCGTGTTGTACATGAGCCCGAACTTCATGTCCCCAACGTACTCGGCCGCGAGGATGGCAGGATGAGGGAGATGGAAAGCCGCTTCATCTCGGCCGTGGCCTTCTACGGGCCGAAAACAGGCCGGCTGCGCCAGCTCCTGACGGAGGTGCAGGCGCTGATCGCCGAGCACGTCGGCCGCGACTTCCGCCCGTACACGCTGGACCAGGTGCACGCCACGCTGATCGCGCTCAACGGCGTGCGCGCGGGCGGCACGATCGTCAACGAGTACCTGCTCGAGCACGCGGGCGAGCGGCGCGAGATGGACCTGCCGCGGGTGATGGACATCCTGGCCCGGGGCTTCGCGACGCCGCTGCGGATCAGGATCGGCGGGTTCCGGCCGGGGCAGGCGGTCCCGTTCACCAGCCGTGGCCAGCATGTGGCCGAACGGTCGTTCTCGGTGCAGGGCGAAGCGTTCGTGCTGGTGGGATGGCCGGCCGACTCGCTGGCTGGAGGGGGCCAGCCGGTGGACGAGCTGCGCCGTGAGATGAACGCGGCGGGGGTGCTGCACCGCTATCACGCGAAGCCCGACGACGTCGACAACGACCTGCACCTGGTGGTGGGGCACCAGGCCGGAGCCCCGGCCGGCGCATTGGCCCGGGCCACCGCCGCGGTCCGGGACAAGCTGGCCGCCGACCCGGCGGACCTGGCCATCGCCCTGTCCGACGTCACGATCGTCGCGGCCGACTCGCATACGATGACGCCGCCGGTTTACGTCAGCGGTATCCCGGCCGCCGCGGCCGACGTGCTCGCGCTCGTGCCGTGACCGGGTCCGGGCGGGTCAGAGCAGCTTCATGACCTCGGTGGCGGCGGCGGGGTCCAGATGGGCCAGGGCCACGCGCGCGGCGTTCTCGGCCTGGGCCCGCCCGGCCTCGGCCTTGGTCCGGCCGGCCTCCGCCGCTTCCTTGCCGGCCGCCCCGGCCTGCACGCCGAAGAACGCGCCGATGATCGTCCCGACGACCGTCGTCACCGAACCGACCACGGCGGTCACATCCGAGGCCGTGCTGAAATCCGATATGGCGACGCCGAACACGATTCCCAGCAGGGCGAACGCCGCCACGATCAGCCCGGCTCCGTACCTGATCCTGGCCATGTCGACGCTCGAAGCCGGTTTCTGGACGGGAGCCTGTTCCTGATCCGCCTTGCGGGCCGGGGCGGGCATCGCTCCGGCCAGGGACGCTTCGGTCATGGGTATGCACCTGCCTTGCCTGCAGCATGTTCCTTGCTTCGCAGAGGCAGCGCTGGCGGTCCTGATACACCGGTCCTGATACACCGGTCCTGATACACCGGTCCTGATACACCAGTCCGCTCAGGCGGGCCGGGCGAGGAGGCGGGCGGCGGGGTCCCAGCGCCAGGCGGTGGCCGGGGTGAGGTGCGTGCCGCCGAGCCAGCGGTCCAGGCCGAGCAGCGCGACCCGGTCGTCCTCGCCGTCCAGGACCCGCTCGCCGGCGCCGGTCAGCCGGAGCGGCAGCCGGGCGAAGGCGCGGGGATCGCCTAGCGGCGGGGGAGGTGGCAGCGGGTCGCCGGCCTGCGTCTCGACCAGCCGGTCCGGGCCGGTGCCCAGGCCGGTGAGCGCGCGGAAGAACCACGCGTCGCCGAGGAACGGCGCCGCTTCCAGGTCCTGTTCGGCCAGGAAGGCGGCGGTCGGTGTGGCCGCGCCGTTGGCGATGGCCTGCAGGGCCCGTCGTTCGGTGCCGGACAGGCCGTCGCCGGGGCCGGGCAGCTCCTCGAGCAGCCGGAGCAGCGCGGGCCGCAGGAACGGCAGCCCGGGCAGGTCCGCCCGGGCGACCGCGGCGAGCGCGGATGGATCGGGATGGCACAGGGCGGCCCAGGCCGAGACCGCGGCGGCCAGCGTGTCCTGGCTGGCGGGCACCCGGGCCGGCCAGAGCGTCTCGAGCTCGTCCGCGGTCAGCTCACCGAGGCCGCGGAAGCCGGGCCGCCCGGGAAACGAGCCCACCACGATGAGTTCCGGCGTGCCTACCGGGGCGGCCAGCGCCAGCGCGTCCGCCAGCTGGAGCTGGTCGTACAGGTCGTGCTCGAACCACAGCACCACCTGCTGCCCGTCCTTCAGCGCCTGGACCAGCTGCCGGTCCCTGTCCTCCAGCGAGGCCAGGATCGACCGCCTGCTCCCCCAGCCGCACGCGGAGAGGAACGCCGCGCGGGCCCGGAGCAGCTCGTGCCGCGGCCCGGCCGGCACCGGCCCCTCGTGCAGCACGTCCTGCCAGGGCAGCACCGCGCCGCCCAGCGCGGTCTGGCGCAGCGTGTTCCCGGCGCTGTCGCCGTTGGTGACGTGCAGCGGCGACGGGCACGCCGGCGCCGCGCGGCCGCGCCGGGCCAGGTACGCCGCGCCGCAGGTGCAGTGGTCCAGCGACTCGCACGCGCAGCCGACGATCCGCGCGAGCTCGTCCCGCATCCGGCGCAGGCTAGCGATGCGGGCGTCGATCTCGTCGATCTTCGCCGCGGCCCGGGTTCGCAGCTCCGCCGAGGCGGGTCCGCTCCGGGCGACGCGCAGGTACTCCTCGATCTCGGCCAGGGTGAAGCCGATCGCCTGTGCCTCCTTGATGGCCCGCAGGAAGCGCACTGCGTCCTCGTCGTAGTGCCGGTGCCCGCTCGGCGTACGGGCCGGCTCGGGCAGCAGTCCGCGGCGTTCGTAGTAGCGCAGGGTCGCGGCGTTGACGCCGGCCCGCCGCGCGGCCTCTCCCGCTCTCACGTCAGCACCATAAACCCGTACC
>DAIOWL010000411.1:0-6408 GCA_036758545.1 Streptosporangiaceae bacterium
GTCGGTATCCTGCACGGCTGCCTCAAGACCCGCACCCTCTATGACGAGGATGCGGCCTGGGGCCACCGCGAAGAACTCGAGCCCGCAGCTTGACAAATCTCGACCTGGGATGTCTGTCAAACCAGATGAGACATCAAGCTGCTTCGGTGGTTTGTGGTGAGGTGGCGGTCTGGAGGGTTGCGGGTGGCTGGTTGATCCACACTCTGGCCGGCAGCGACGGCGGGTAGGGCCGCCGGCCGCGGAACCGCTCGGGGCGGGCCAGGAAGGCTGCGTTGAGGGTGGCAGTCCGCCTGGCGTGGATCTTGACTGCGGTGCCGTCGTGGACGGATGCGGGGGTGTGCATCGCGATCCCGGAATGGCGGTGCTCGTTATTGTAATAGCTGAAGAACTGGGTGCAGAAGACGCGGGCGTCCTCGATGGAGCCGAACCTCCCAGGGAATGCCGGGCAGTATTTCAGTGTCTTGAACTGCGCCTCCGAATACGGGTTATCATCAGACACGTGCGGCCGGGAATGCGTCTGGTCGATGCCGAGCAGCGCGAGCAGGCCGGTGACGGTATTGGAGGTCATCGAGGTGCCGCGGTCGGCGTGGATGGCGCCGGGCGCGATCCCGCCGTTGGCTTTGATAGCGCGCTGGATGAACTCCTTCGCCAGGGTCCCGTTTTCCGTGGGCCAGATTTCCCAGCCGCTGACCTTGCGGGAGAAGATATCGATGATGACGTACAAGAGGTACCAGATGCCGCGGGCCGGGCCTTTCAGCTTGGTGATATCCCAGGACCATACCTGGTTCGGCCCGTCGGCCATCAGCTCGGGTTTCTTCTTCGCCGGGTGGGTGGCCTGGGCGCGCCGTTCGCCGGACTGGCCGCGCTCGCGCAGCAGCCGGTACATGGTGGCCTCCGAGCACAGGTAGGTGCCTTCATCCAGCAAGATCGCCCATACCTGGCCCGGCGACTTGTCGGCGAACCGCGGCGAGTCCAGCACCGCCAGGACGTGCGCTCGCTCGTCTTCGGACAGTTCCGCCGGATGACGGAACGGCTTGCGCGGGCCTTCCCGGCGCGGCACGGGATTCCGCTGCCGGTACAGGCTGGCGCGGGATTTACCGAGGATCCGGCACGCTCTGCTGGTGCCGGCGGCCTTCTCCATTCCCGGGAAATGCTCGTCGATGACCTGGTTCAGTTCTCGCCGGAGTCCGCGCTGTTCGAGATGTCCTCCAACAGCGCGAATGCTTTTCCCGCTATATCCAGCGCTGTCTTCGTCTTGCCCAGCTCCCCGGCGAGCCTTTCGTTCCTCGCCTTCAGCTTCTTGTTCTCCGCCCGCAGCCGGGCCAGTTCCGGGGATTCCCCGCTCTTTGCCAGCTGACCCGCCGACGACGGCAGCGTCCCGGCGTCTTGCGTCTTGCGCCAGTACTCGATATGGGAGTGGTACAGCTTTTCCTTACGCAGCAGGGCGCCTCGCCCGGGACTGCCTTCTGGCAGCGCATCGAACTCTGCCAGGATCCGCGCCTTATACGCCGCGGTGAACGTCCGCCGCGCCGGCCGGCCCGGTTTCCTGCCCGTCACATGACCATCCTGCCCCGTCATGGCGGCCTGGTCAGCCAGGGTCATCGTCACTGTCTCAGAAGTCCTGTCTCGCCCTGCTTCGCCTCAAAGAACTCATACGTCTCGTGTCTCACAACAGTCTGACAGAGAGGGGGACGGCACCATGCACCGCCGCATGGTGGACACCGCCCAGCAAAGTGACCGCCGACTTTGGGAGGATCTCGCCGCTCGCGCCATCGAGGTGCCCGTACCGTACCGACCAGCCCTCGGTATCGTCATCTACCACGTCAGCGTGGATGACTACGTGGTCATGGCCGCCGAGTACGACCTCGCTGGGCCACTGCGCGACCTGGTGACTGCCGTGATGGCACTGGGCGGCGCAGTGACCCAAGAGCAGGCCTAGCGGCGGCGATGACCCTGCGATCATGTGAGGCCGCCCGAGTTTGAGTGCGCCTTCGTCGGGCAGGCGTGGGCGCCGCGGCGAAACGCGCCGTATGGGAGGTGGAGGTAAACATGGTGCAGAAGAAGACAGGGACCGGCGTCAAGGCCAACGCAAGGACTGGTGTCAAGAACAAGGCACTCTACAAGCGGCTCCGGAACCTGGGCGTGTCGGCCAAAGAATCGGCGCGGGTCGCGAACAGCAGCGCCAAGACTTCCCGTAAAAGGGCCAGCCAGCGCAGTGGGGCGGTAAGTTCCTTCGCTAACTTGAAGGTTCCAGAGCTGCGGCGCCGGGCCAAGAAGGCCGGCGTCAAAGGCCGGTCAACCATGAACAAAAAGCAACTCATCAAGGCGTTGCGCACCGCTTAAGGGCGCCTGCGATCTCGCATCGCCCGACCGGGCTTCGCTGCGTCGCGGTGCTGGAGCCCGGCCGGGGCCGTCGGCTGGTCAGCACGGCTGGCCTGCCCGGCAGGCACTTTGGGTCGTATTGGGCTTGTACGTGACGTGCTATTGCCCAGGTCGCGGCACCTCGCCGCTTGTCCGCCAGTTACCGTGGCGGCCTGGCGGCTGATCGCGAGCCGAGAGCCGATCTCTGCCCAGGAGTAGCCACAGGCGCGCAGGCCCTTGACGGCCTCGGCCATCACGGCGTCGATCTCCGCGGCCAGGCCGACCAGGAGGACGAGTGCTTCCACATCGCCGTCTTCGACGCGGCGGCCGTAGGCGTGCAGGACGCGCCGGACGAATGCCCCGGACTCGTCGCTCTCGACGGACCGCCGTCGCCGGTTTGGTGTCAACCTCGCCTTGACTCTGGATCGCTTGTCATGGCCGCCCGCACCGCATGGCTGGTCCGGCGTGATCGAGGTCATCTGCCTGCTCCTTCCGGCACGGCCGTGAGAGGGGTGATCGGCCTGGGGCGTTCACCCGATAGGTGTCGGGGTTGTGGAGCCGGGAGTGGAGGTCAAGTTGCGGCTGCTTGATGCTTTGGACTGGCAGAGGCTCCGTGCGAGCGCGGTGTGCTCGTGTGGATGGGGCCGTGCCAAAGGATCATGCGGTTAGCCGCCGCTTGACCGGAGCGGACGGCGGAATCCGATCTCCGTCCGGTGAGGCCTGCTGGTGAATGGTGCGGATGACCGGGAAGTGCCGGGCTCACGCGAGATGATGGGACCCGTGAGCGCAGTACCTGCGGCGGTCCCGCGAGAGGCCGGGCCGGTGCAGCGGGAGTGGCAGGATCTCGCTAAGACGACGGCCAGGCCGCCGGGTTTCGAGCAGGCGATGGTCGCGACGCTTCCAGCCCCGGCCCGCCGGTGGCTGGCCCATGCGATCGTGCCCGGCACCCCGCTGTGGCAGGTGGTACGGCTGACCATGCGCGGACAGATCCGGCTCGGTCAGTGGCGGCCCTTTACCGCGACGCAGGTGCTCGCCCCGCCGGGCGGGTACATCTGGGCGGCAACTGCCCGGTTCGCGGGGTTGCCGGTAACCGGTTACGACCGGCTCAGTTCCGGAACTGGGGAAATGCGCTGGCGGATGCTGCGCCTCATCCCGGTGATGACAGCCGCAGGCCCGGACATTACCCGCAGCGCCTACGGGCGGCTTGCCGGGGAGATAGCCCTGATCCCGACCGTCTTCCAGCACGCAACCTGGGCAGAGAGTGAGCAGCCTGGCACCGCTGCCGCAACCTGGCGGTTCGGTGAGGACACCGAAACCGCCGAGCTGCGTGTCGGCGATGACGGCCAGCTGCTGCAGGTCATGGTGAACCGGTGGGGTAATCCGGGCGGTGAACCGTTCGGCCGCTGGCCGTTCGGGGTATCGGTCGAGGCCGAAACCGGCTTCGGCGGGGTGACCATCCCCTCCCGGTTCAGGGCCGGATGGTGGTGGGGTACCGACCGGCAGGCAGAAGGCGAGTTCTTCCGCGCCCACATCACAGCCGCGCAGTTCGCGTAACCGACCGTCTCAGCCGGGGACGACTCGGTGTGCCAGGCTCGCTCTGCGATCCATGCCCGGCACGCGCCGGGCGGGCCTCCCAAGGCAGAGCCCGGCGCGGCGCCGGGCGCGGCGGCGCCGCTTGATAGAGAAGTATCTAATGGTTATTCGGCAACGCCCGCGCTACGCGACCGATCGTGTTCGGTAAACGTCGCGGCGGTGGGCTACGTCTACCACAGTCACCACACGGGCCTTATCGTCGATCCGGTAGATGACCCGGTAGGTGCCGCGACGGGTGCTGAATCTGTCGTCCGTGGGCGGGAGCAGTCGCTTGCCGATCCGGTGCGGATCGGCAAGCAGGGGGCCAGTGATGAACTCGTACGCGGCGGCGGCAACGGCCTCCGGGAGGGTCTCGCTCAAGGCTCGTCGGACGGTAGACGTCGTCCGCAGCTCATACGGTTCTTCGGCACGCGTATCGCTCACCGCGCCTGGCGCTGCCTCATCGCCTCGGCAAGCTCCTCAGCGGAAACGAATTCACCGCGGGCCAGCTCCGCATCAGACTCGGCCAGGCGGTTCATTGTCGCCGCGTCGCGCATGATCTCCAGTGTTTCCTCTAGCGCTTCCAGGTCCTCCGGAGCGATGAGGATGGCTGAGGGCCTGCCGTGCACAGTCACGGTCACCCGTTCATGATGATCGTGGACACGGCCGACGATCTCGGATAGGTGAGACTTGACATCGCCCAGCGGAAGCACTGTCATAGTCAAAAGTATGACCAAAAATTACGGGACCGTCAAACGACTCTCGCGGACGGGCTCGCACACGAACTGCCGTGCACAGACCAGTTTACAAACCTCATGCTAAAGGCCCTTTCTCTGTTCGAGAAAGGGCCTCTGGCCTTGGTAGCGGGGGAGGGATTTGAACCCTCGACCTCTGGGTTATGAGCCATACGACAAAGGTCTCTGCCGTCTTGAGGAGTCTCTGGTTACTGCCCTGACCTTGGCAGGTTGGCTCTATGAAGTCGCCTCAGGCCGTCCGCGTCTCCCCCGTCTCGGCCTGTCCCGCCGCGTCTCGTGCACAAATCCGTGCACAAATCAGTTCCTGGATTGCGGGCTCCTGTCTGTCGACATGGGCCAAGCTCCAGCGTTGATGCGATCGTGTGCGGGGAGGCACCGCTGGATACGCTGCCGGGCCGGGTGGTCGGGGGCCAAGCCCGCAACGGGCACGCCCAGTTTGTCCCAAGCTAGCGAGGGTGGGTTATTGTCCAGCCCGGGACTAGCTCGGCGGAGGTGACCCTTCAGCTCCACCTGGCTGCGTGAACGGTGATCAAGGTAGGCCATATGCCTTCGGAGGCTGGCCGGCCTCCTTACCATCGCCCCCCATAGCTAGTCTCGTACCGTCACGGTGCTCACTGCGCTGTTCCTCCTGGTCACCGTGGACTAGATCGAGCGCCTCGGCGACGAGCCTGGCGACCAGCGCGGGCTCCTCATTGGGCGTGAAGTAGCTCGCGCCGGGAAGGGTGATCACGCGTATCTGGGGACACGCCTCAAGTGTGCGCCGTTCATCGTCGGTGATCCCGCCGTCGCCGCGTTCGCCATGGACTACCCAGGCTGGCACGTCGGCCTCACAGAGCCGTGACGCGACAGACCCGTGCCGGTCCAGGTACTGAAAGTAACAGTGAACCCCGCGCCGTACCACGCGCGGGTCATTCTTGCGGAACTCCGCGGCGAGCACCTCGCGGCGGTCCGGGGGCAGCGGCATCCGTTTCATCGCAGGGCCCATCATCTTCAGCAGCGCGGCGAATGGCAGGTGCCCCAGCACCCGGGCGAGCCGGTCGAGAAGGCGGAAGAATGCTGCCTCATCCCGGCGCGAGAAGCTGGGCGCCAGCAGTACCAGCGGCCTGCCGAACGCGCCCGACGCCGCCATCTCCAGCGCGATGTTCGCGCCCATGCTGAACCCCACCACAACGTCGCAGCCCAGGTCAGCAGCGCACTGCGCCGCCAGGCGCGCGAGGTTCTCGATGCTGAGGTCCTTAGGGGCAGGGGTGCCGCCCATTCCCGGCACTGTCACCGCAATCGTGCGGACACCCGCCAGGGCCGGCTCAGCCATCAGATCCTCGTACTGCACCGCCGTGCACATACCCCCCGGCAGCAGCAGCGCTGTCTGCTCCGCATCGCCCGGGCCGCTTTCGCAGCGATCCCATCCTGTCCACTCCCCGCTCATGACCGTCGTCCCACCACGGACCAAGGGCCCCGCCCGGCCGGCTTCCTGAATGTCATCTCGGCTCCTTCACCAACGCGCATATCCATCATTGCCAAAACGTAGATCGGGCTGCAGCGGTATGTCGTGGGGCATTCGCCTCATCTATGGCCGGTCAGCGATAGCCGCTCGGTTGGCCGATGCCTCGATGCCTCGATGCCGGGCAACCAGCGCATTTTCGGCGGCAGTCCTAAACGTGCCCGACAATCTCACAAACATCGACGCTGATGAACGTCGCTGGCGCATCGGGCATGTCGC
>DAIOWL010000412.1:0-6379 GCA_036758545.1 Streptosporangiaceae bacterium
CTACGTTCCCAGCAAAGACGCGCTGCTGGACGGCGTCGTCGCACGGGTCCTCACCCGACCTCGCCATCAACCCCGCTGCCGCTGACTGGCGGCAGGAACTGCGCGACCTCGCCACCTTCCGGGGCCTCGCGCCCGCTCACCCAACGCGGTACCCCCGCTGGTTACCCGGCCACTCACCAGCCCTCTCGGGCAACGACGAGGACGAGGCGAAGCAGTCCTCGCCGTGCGTCTGCCGGTCCAGGTTTCCGGCCGGTCTGGCAGGGTAAGGTGGACAGCGTAAACTTAACATGTAAGTTTATAGTGTAAGCTTCCGATGTAAGCTAGAAGCGGCGCGCCGGGCGAGGCCGCCTCGCAACGGATGGGGCAACAGCCACGGGGCCGTCAGCTGCCGGACGGGTGTCGCATGGTGCCCGGCGTGTGAAGGCGCACGGACAATCGCCGGCCGATCTTGGGTCCGCAGAGAAGGAGAACTGATTCGATGACCCCGCTGGATGTTCAGCAGTTCATCGGCCGTACCGCGGTCGACAGTGAAGGCAACAAGGTCGGCAAGATCGGCCAGGTCTATCTCGATGAGCGGAGCGGCCTGCCGCTGTGGGTCACTGTCGCCACCGGCATGCTCGGCACCAGGCAGAGCTTCGCGCCGATCGACGGATCCGGGTTCGACGGTGACCAGGTCAGGCTGGCTGTCTCCAAAGACCTGGTCAAGGACGCCCCGAGCATCGACGAGGACGGGCGGATCGGCGCCAGCGAGCAGGAAGCCCTCTACCGGCACTATGCCGACGATCTCGGCCGCGGCCAGGCAGCCGGGCGGACGGGGTGCGGCGACGGCGGCGGGCTGGCCGACGGTACCGCCGGAGCTCGCGGCCGGGACACTTCGGGTCCGGTCACCGATGACGCGATGACCCGGTCAGAGGAACAGCTGCGGGTCGGCACGGAGACTGTGGAGGGGGGACGTGCCCGGCTGCGCAAGTACGTCGTTACCGAGAACGTCTCCACCACTGTTCCGGTCAGCCACGAAGAAGTGCACGTGGAGCGGGAGCCGATTACCGACGCTAACCGCGACGCCGCGCTATCCGGCGAACCGATCAGCGAGGAAGAGCACGAGGTGGCCCTGCGGGCGGAACGGCCCGTAGCGGCCAAGGAGGCCGTCCCGGTCGAGCGCGTCCGGCTGGCCACCGAGACCGTCACCGAGGACGCGGCGGTCAGCGAGACGGTCCGCAAGGAGCAGATCGAAGAACCAGAGGTCGACGTCAACCCGCGCGACGCGGGCCGCTGAGAGCCGCCGGAGCAACATCGACAGGGGTGGTGCGCTCCGGTGAGCGCACCACCGCCTGCTCGACACGGGATGACACCACTGACCAGCCCTCGGTCCAGCCGGACCACGCCAGCGCCGGGGCGGCACCCGGGCTGGCCTGCGGGGCCAGCGGGAAGACGGCCTGGCGCCTGCCGCCCGTATCGGGGACTGGCTGCTGACGGGGTGCGACGTTTCCCGCTGTGTTGTGTCTAATCCTGCGAAGAACAAGCCGGCTACCGCCGTCCCGGCCACCCGCCTAGCAATGCTTCCCCATGAACAAAGGATCCTGCCTGATGAGCATGCCTACATATTCCAAGACCAGCGACACGACGCCAGTGACCACCAGCACCGAGGCCAGCCCCGCCACCAGGGATCGCCTGGCGACCGGTGACGGGCAGATCTCCGTCGCGGAGGGGGTCGTCCAGAAGATCGCCGGTAAGGCCTGCCGGGAGGTATCCGGTGTGCACTCGATGGGTACCGGCTCGGCGCGGGCGTTCGGTGCGCTGCGAGAGCGCATTCCCGGCAGTTCGGGTCCCAGCGTCGCCCAGGGCGTCGGTGTCGAGGTCGGCGAGACCGAGGCCGCGGTCGACCTGGACATCGTGGTCGAGTACGGCGTGGGCATCGCCGAGCTCGGCCGCAGTATCCAGCGGAACGTGAAGCAGTCCGTGGAGCGGATGACCGGGCTGCGGGTCGTCGAGGTCAATGTCGCGGTTGACGATGTGTACCTGCCCGGCACCGACGACGAGGACAACACGCCGTCCCGAGTGTCATGACCACCGCGCATCCGCATGGTGTCCCGATGGTTCCGCCCGCGCCGGCCGTCATAGACGGGATCGATGTCGAGGCCGTGGCCGCGGCGGTGGAGGGGTGCGCCGGCGTCTCCGGGCTCGACAGCGGCCAGTTCGGCGAGGTCGCGTCGTATCTGCCTGGCCACCAGGTGCCCGGGGTGATAGTCCGCCGCCAGGCCCTGCTGATCAGGGTCCGCGCCCGCTGGGGACTGCAGGTTGCGGACCTGCTCAGCCAGATCACCACAGCGGTGACGCCGATAACCGGGGGGTGCCGGGTTCAGGTGGTCGTCGGTGACATCGATGACCCGCCCGCGCCGGTGCTGCCATCGGCGGCCGGACCAGCCCCAAGCCTTTCGCTTCCCGGTGCGGACCGCAGGGGCCCGCGCCGCGCCAGTGTGATCGGTGATCGGTGACCGTGACGCTCTTCCCGTCTTCCAACTTCTCCCATTTCCTGACTTCCGGATGTGAGTACAGATGAACCGCACCGCGCTTGGGACCATCACCGGCCTGATCCTGGGTCTGGCCCTGGTCTTCGGAAACTTCGGGGACATGCTGATCGTGGCGCTACTCGGCGCGATCGGCTACGGAGTGGCCAGAGTCCTCGCCGGTGACGTGGACGTGCCCGGCTGGCTGACGCGCGGCCGCAGCACCCGATGACCGCGGCAACGGCCGAATACGCGGCAGCCGCCCAGGCCGGCCGTACTGAACTCGGGACGATCACCATCGTCGACAGCGTCGTCTCCAAGATCGCGGCCCGCGCGGCGGCCGAGAACCCCGACGCCGGTGCTGCCGCTGCCCGGGTCCTGGGCCGGGCGGTACCCGCCGCCGGCCACCTCGGCCTGCGCGGCACCGACCTGGCCGGGCTGCCGAAGGCATCGGTAGATGTCGACGGGTCGAAAGCCTTCCTGAACCTGGAGATCAGCGTGCGCTGGCCGGCATCGGTGCCGGCGGTTACCGATCAGGTCCGCAGCCACCTCCGCAGCCGGGTAACAGAACTGACCGGGCTGACCGTCGAGGAAGTGCACATCGTGGTGGCCGATCTGGCCACCGATATCGCTCCTCCGCCCCGCGTCCGCTAGGAAGGACCCGCATGCGCGTGATTAACCGGCCGCTGGCACTCGTCCTTGCCGCCGCCCTGGTAGCAGCAAGCGTGATCGTGATTATCGAGGTGATCGCCTTCGCTGTGCATGCTGGCCCGGTCGCCCTGCACTGGCCTGCATGGTACCGCTGGGCGGCCAGGACCAGCTGGAACGCACTGGTCATCAAGGTGTGGTCGGTCATCCTGATCATCGCCGGGGCGATCGTGCTCGCCTTCGAGCTCAAGCCCCGCAGGGTCACCCGGCTGAAGCTGCGCTCCGATGACAAAGCCACGGACGCGGCCATGACCCGCCAAGGGCTCGCCGGGACCCTGCGCGCGGCAGCACTGGACATCGACGGCATCAGCAAGGCAGCCGTCACGGTCCGCCGCCGGCGCGCCCGGGTCGCGGCAACAGCGGCGGCCCGCGACCGGGCCGCCGCCGACGCGCTGAGAGAACCCGTCACCGAGGCGGCCCGCCAGCGTCTGGAGAACCTCCAGATGCGCCACCCGCCGCACCTGAGGGTGCGCGTCCTTCCCCGGAGCCGCTGATGCACACCGACCGCACCAACCGTCTCGCCCTGACCGTATTCGCCCTGATTGTCTTCCTGGCCGGCGGTTTCGGCCTTACCGCCTCAACAGGCGGCTTCGGCGCGGCGTATGCCCACCGCGCCCTGCTCGCCAACCGATTCGGCACCTACATCGGCACCCACGGAGACTGGCTGTGGCCAGCCGCCGCCGCAGCCTGCCTCCTGATCGCCCTGATCGCGCTGCGGTGGATCGCGGCACTGCTGCTGTCAACCGACCGGGCCAGCGACATCACCCTCAGCCGCGGCAGCCGGCAGGGCACCACGATCATGCACCCGGCCGCTCTCAGCGGAGCGATTACCCGCGAGATCGAGACCTACCACGGCGTCGCTACGGCGCGAGCCCGCGTCCTGGGTGATCCGGGCGACCCAGCCCTCGTCGTAACGGTGACCGCCACCCGATCCGCCGACCTGGCCGCGCTCCGCCACCGAATCGAATCAGACGCCCTCAGCCACGCCCGCCACGCCCTGGACAAACCCGGCCTACCCGTCAAACTCGACATCAACGTCACCAACCGCACCCCCGAACGCGTTTCCTAGAAACGTCTCTCCAGGAATGACCGGCATTGCGGCAGAGGCACGGAGCCCGAGGACGACGCCGGGCGCCGGACGTCGCCAGGTGCCGAGGCAAGACGCCAAAGCCCGCAGTCGACGCCGCGCTGCTCATGCCGCGGGTCACGCCTAGTCTCCCGGCCAGGCCGCCGGATTCTGCCGGTGGCGGCCCGGCCCGCCAGACGCCGCTCGCCTCGAGAGCAGGCGCGCCTGATTTCCCGGAAGTTGACGACGCATACCTGGTCGCCCGGGCCCAGGAGGGCTATCTCGATGCCTACGAAATCCTCGTCCGGCGGCACTCCGCGATGGCCTACCGGGTTGCGCTGCGGCTGGTAGGCGATCATCATGACGCGCAGGACATAGTCCAGGCGGCCCTGGTGGCAGGCTGGGAGAAACTGGCCGGCTTCACCGCGGCCTCGTCGTTCTCGACCTGGCTGTACCGGATCGTGACCCGCCGGGCGCTCAACAAGGTAACCCGCGGCCGCGTCGTCGGCTCCCTCGACCTCCTCGAGGACGTCGCCTATCCTGGCGACGGCCCGGACGCGCAGGCGGAGCGCAATCAGGCTGCTGATGCGGTTACCGGGGCGCTGGCGGGGCTGCCGTTCCCCCAGCGGGCGGTGATCGTCCTGCACCATTTCGAGGGGCTGTCCTACGCGGAGGTGGCTAGCGTGACCGGCAGCACTGTCCCAGCGGTACGTAGCCATCTGTTCCGGGCGCGGCGCACACTGGCAACAGCGCTGGAAGAGTGGAGATGACCAGAACGTGAATGATCCGACTGGGCCCCGCCCGGCGGCACCTAGTCACCTGCTGAACGCGGGCAGCCTTGCCTGCGGTGCTGATGTCGACACGCTGCTCGAGCAGATCGCCGACGGCCACGCTCGCCAGCTCACAGACCACCAGCGAGATTGCGTCCACTGCCAGGCCGCGATCGGCGAGCTCAACGCCCTGTGGAGCCCCGTCCGCGAGCTTGCCGCTGCCCCCGTTCCACCCCCGCCAGGATTGGCTACAGCGGTGATCGGGCGGATCCGCAGACTCGCCCGAGACGTCGGGTACACCCTGGAGATGACCGACGGCGGCGCTATCCGGATCGCCGCCGGCATCGTGGCGGCCCTAGCCCGCGACAGTGCCAGCCGCGTCCCGGGAGTGCGGCTGGCACTAGGACGCACAACCCACGGCCCGCTCAGCACACTCGCCCAGGACGCCATGCCCGCGGAGCGCCGTGCCGGCACTGCCGCCGGGGTACTAGGTCGCACCGCCGCCGTGGACCTGACCATCGCGGTGAACTATGACAGGCCCGTCCATCACGTGGCCCGCGACATCCAGAAACAAGTCGCCGCGGCCCTGCGCGACGATCTCGGACTGCGAGCCGCGACCGTAAACGTCATCGTCGCCGACATCCTGGACGCCACCGGCGAATAGCCGCCGCCGTGGCCCGAGCGAAGGGACCACTTCCAGACCACCAAGATCATCGCGGTCTAGCGAACTCGGCGACCGCGGTGACTGCCGTTCCACCGGCAGCTCAGCGTCAGAATTAGGGTAACCGGCCATGCGCGGTGCCGTACCGCGACCACGCGCGGACGGGAGCTGCCGGCTTGGGTGTCAAACTCGCGCAGTCCCGCAATGAAGACAGCGGGATCCCCGCCGCGGTCGGGATGATGCCGCCGCACGAACTCACGGCGGCGCATGTGCCCGTCGTCTTCCATCCGCACGTGCCTTTCCCGGGTAATCTGCGCCCAACGCTCAACCGCACGACCTCCTCGCCAGCCGAACTCACGGGCGGTGCCAGGAGCATACGCCAGTCGCCGAGCCGTGCGGCTGAGCGGGGTTCAGCAGGCTAGGTAGTCGAGCGTTCGCTTGATGAGCCCGCTGGCCCGCCGGGAGATCTGCCGAGCTGGGAGCAGCTTCACCGCGCAGCCGGGGCTTTCAACCGCCCAGGGACTCCGCGCTGCTTGGCTCGTGCGGGTCTGTACTGCCGCCATCAGCGCTGCCGGCCCCGACTCAGAGGCTCGCCGAGTTTGTCACCCAGGCTGCTGGGATCCAGGCTCAGCTGGGAAAGGATCGCGGAGTGGTCCTGGCTGCCCAT
>DAIOWL010000413.1:0-1342 GCA_036758545.1 Streptosporangiaceae bacterium
GGCCGCGCGTCCCGGACGTCTGCCCGCCCGAGCTCGAGTCGGCCCGGGAGGCCATTGACGACCCCGAGCCCTACGTGCCGGGCTCGTTCGACGACGTAGTGCTCGCCTACGACCTCGGCTGGCTGTCCGATGCCGACTACGACGTCCTGGCCATCGCGGCCGACGTCGTACCCGGTTCCTGATCCAGCAGGCCCAGCAGGCCCAGCAGGCCCGGACGGGGGAGCGGGGTGCCGTTGACAGGGCGCGGCACCCCGCTCCTATGCGGCAGGTGTCCGCGGGGCAAACGCCGCACCGCGCACCTGCCGATGGCCCCGTTCTGCCTCAACGATGACGTAACCGCCTAAAACGGGTCAACTTGTTTTCCGGCACATCGGTAAACATCAGACCACCACGGATTTAACAATAGAAACAGGTAATCTGGCCGCGTGGCCGAACAGCAGGCGCGACCCGAGCCCGGGGCTGACGTCGGGATCCTGGTCACCATCCGGTCGCTGCTGCCGAACCTGGCGCCGGTCGAGCGCCGCGTAGCGCAGGCGGTCCTCGATGATCCGCAGGGCGTGGCCTGGCGGAGCATCTCCGAGCTGGCCCGGGCCTGCGGCACGTCGGCGACCAGCGTGGTCCGGTTCTGCCGGGCCGTCGGGCTGCGCGGCTACCCCGATCTCCGGCTGGCGCTGGCCGGCGCGGTGGCCCGCGACGACGCGGCCGCGGTCGCGGCGGCTTCGCACGACATCGGCCCAGACGACGACGCCGCCGCGATCACGAGGAAGATCGCCTACGCCGATGCCCGGGCGGTCACCGACACCGCGAGCCACCTGGACATCGCCATCCTGGTCCAGGTCACCGAGGCGCTGGCCAAGGCCGGGCGGATCGACATCTACGGCGTGGGCGCCAGCGGATTCGTCGCCCTCGACCTGCAGATGAAGCTGCAGCGGATCGGCCGGCCCGCGTTCGCCTGGCCCGACCCGCACATGGCCATCTCGTCGGCCGCGCTGCGCGGCTCCGGTGACGTCGCGATCGGCCTGTCGCACACCGGCACCACCGTCGACACGATCGACGCGCTGCGCGAGGCGCGCAGCCACGGTGCCGCCACCGCCGCGGTGACCAACTTCCCGTGGTCCCCGATCACCGAGGTCGCGGACTTCGTGCTGATCACCGCGGCCCGCGAGACCGCCTTCAGGTCCGGCGCCACCACCAGCCGGATCGCCCAGCTCACCGTGGTCGACTGCCTGTTTGTCACGCTGGCCCAGCAGGACCTGCCCGGTACCAGGATGGCGCTGGAAAGGACCTTCGCCGCCGCCCAGGCCAAGCGGGTCCGCCGCACCCGCCGCCAGCAGCCCGGCGA
>DAIOWL010000413.1:1442-5170 GCA_036758545.1 Streptosporangiaceae bacterium
CGGTTGGCGCTGCCCCAGACCTCGGGCACGTATCCCCGCGCCGCCAGCCGTTCGCCCGCTTCGGCCCAGACCGCGTGGATGAGGGCCGCGCCGACGATGGTGGACGTCGGCGCCATCCGCTCGGCGACGCCGGCGATGTCCAGCGCCGCGTCGCCGAAGCAGCCGCCGTTGTCCAGCAGGTAGTCGGCGATCTCCGGCAGCTTGGGCAGGCCGGGCGCGGCCGAGACGGTGCCGGAGTGTTCCCTGGACACCAGCCCGACCACGGTGACGCCATGCCGCCTGGCCTCCAGCGCGAGCTCGACGACCAGCGTGTTGCGGCCCGAGTTCGAGATCACCCAGCACAGGTCGCCCGGTCCCCAGTCCAGGCCGCCGGTGAGCTCCTTGTAGTAACCGGCCTGGTTCTCCAGCTTCCCGGCGGCCTCCGCGTCGGTCCGCGAGGTGAGTTCGGCGTTCCACAGCGGCCGCACCGCCTTCATGCTCCCGGCCCGCCGGTGCATCTCGCTGACCAGGGCCAGCGAGTGACCGGCGCCGAACGCGTAGACGTGCCGCCCGGCCAGGATCGTCGTCGTGATCGCGGCGGCCACGTCGCTGATGGCCGCGTCGTTTCGTTCCAGCGCCTGATCGAGCAACCCCACGATGTGCTGCCGCCAGGCCTCCCGCACTGTTCGCTGCGCTCCCATGTACCGACCTTACGAAACCGCACCCCCCGCGCAACAGCTCACCCGGACCCGCCGCGAGATCTAGGGTGAGTCCATGAGAACCCTGCCCAGCCTGCCCGGGCGGATCCTCGGCATCGACGTCGGCGGCAGCGGCACCCGCGTCATCCTGCTCGAGCGCGGTACGGCCACGGCCCGCCCGGATGGCCCGCCGATGAACGCGCTGCTCACCGACGGTTTCGCGGCGCAGCTAAGCCAGATCATCGAGGCCGCGGACGCGACCGCGGCGGGCGTCGGCATGGCGGGGGTGCGCCAGCCCCGCCAGGCCCGCGACCTCAGCGAGGCCCTGACCCGGCAGACGGGCCGCCCGGTGCACGTCACCAGCGACGCGGACACCGCCCGGGCCGGCGCCTTCCTCGGCGCCCCGGGTGTGGTCGTCATCGCCGGCACCGGCTCGATGGCGTCCGGCTGGAACGGGGAGAGCTCGGCGCGTGCGGGCGGTCACGGGTTCCTCCTCGGCGACGAGGGCAGCGCCTACTGGATCGGCCGCGCCGCCGCCCGCGCCGCGCTGAGCTGGGAAGACGGCATGGGCGCCGGCTCCGCGCTGATCCACCGGGCCGTGATCGAGGCCGCCGGCCAGGACCTGGACGCCCTGATCGACGACGTCTGCACCCACCCGGCCGAACGCGCCCTGCTCACCGCGCTGGCCCCCGTCGTCACCGCGCTCGCCGCCGAGGACCCCGAAGCGCGGAAGATCGCGCTGCGCGCCGCCGAGCACCTCGCCGCCCTGGCCGAAGCCATCCGGCGCCGCCTCGGGCCGCTACCGGTCGCCGGGGCCGGGCGGGTATTCAGCGCCCCGGTCATCTGGGACCGCTTCGCCGAGCTGACCGGCGCCGTCCGCCCGCTCGCCGCCGCCACCGTCGGCGCCGCCCTGCTAGCCGGCCAGCACGTCAATGGCGGCTGATCCCGCAGACCGGATCGGCGTGCTCCTCGACGAGGCTGTCGGCGACGGCGGCATCCCCGGCGCCGTCGCCGCGGTTGGCCAGGGACCGGTCACGTGCGGCCGGTGGGCAGCCGGCCACGCCGACGCGATAGCCGGACGCCCGATGCGCCCCGATACCGTCTTCGACCTCGCCTCGCTGACCAAGGTGGTGGCGACCACCACGGTCACGCTCGCGCTGGCCGGCCGGGGTGAGCTCGGGCTCGGCGACCCGGTGGCCGCCTACCTGCCGGACGCCGCCGTCGGCCGCGACGGCCGCGTCACCGTCGCGCACTTGCTCACGCACACCTCCGGCCTGCCGGGCAGCCGCCGGTTCTACCGCTGGTGCGGATCGCGCGCCGAACTGCTCCGCGACCTCCGCCAGATCACGCCAGAGCGCCCTCCAGGATCCGCAGTCGCCTACTCCGATCCCGGGTTCATGCTGCTGGGCGAGGTGGTGGCGGCCGTGGCGGGCGAGCCACTGGACGCCGCTGTCGGCCGGCTGGTGACCGGCCCGCTCGGCCTGACCGCGACAGGATTTAGGCCGAACGGTCCGGCCCGACGTTTCGCCGCCACCGAACGCCGCGGCGACGGCACCGCCTGGACCGGCATCGTGCACGACGAGAATGCCCGCCTGATGGGCGGGGTGGCCGGCCATGCCGGGCTGTTCGCACCTTCGGACGACCTGGCTCGCTTCGCCGCCTGGTGGGTCAGCGACGACGACGCCGTGGTCCCGGCCGCCCTGCGCCGGGCCGCGGCCACCTGCCAGACCGGGGACCTCGGCGGCCGCCGCGGCTACGGCTGGGCCTGCCGCGGCGACGCCTTCGACATCCTGGGCGCCCGGTGGCCGCCGACGGCCGTGTCGCACACCGGCTTCACCGGCACCAGCCTGGCCCTGGATCCGGCGAGCGGCCTGTGGGTGGTGCTGCTGACCAACGCGGTGCACGCCGGCCGTGACCCCACGGCGGTCCAGGCCCTGCGCCGGGCCGTGCACGGAGCGGTTACGGCCACACCGCCCTGACCTCGATCTTGCCGAACCTGGCGACGGGATGCGCCGAGGCCACCTGGACGGCCTCCTCCAGGCTGTCGCACTCGAGCATGTCGTACCCGCAGATGATCTCCTTGGTCTCGGCGAACGGCCCGTCGCTGACCAGGACCTCGCCGTCGCGCACCAGCACGGTCCTGGCCTCCTCGGCGGGCCGGAGCCGGTCGCCGTGCAGTCGGATGCCGCGCGCGACCACGTCGTCGAGCCAGGGAAAGCTGCCCATGTTGTCGGCGTCACCGTTCTCCGCGGTATCCGCCCCGTCGTCCTCGTCAACTAGGCCCGGGTCGACGCAGACCAGCATCATGAACTTCATGTCATCTCCGATCTTCATGCCCTTTCGGGGGGCTCGGGGGGTCGTCCCCCCGGAGCCAGCAGAGCGTGTACACCATCACGACGAACGGGAACGGCGCAAAGGACCGCCCCTGCTCATCCCGCCGGGATGGGCACGACCGGCAGGCGATGAGCCTGCGCGACCAGGGTGAGCAGGACGGCGGCGTCGGTCCACGCCAGCGGGGCCGCGGAGACCGGGCGCCCCCGCGCGTCCACCTTCTCCGGCAGCGTGCCGAGCCGGGTCGTGTGCGCGGCAAACCAGGTCAGCAACTGGGTGGCCGTCCGCTCATGGCCCGTCTCGGCGTCAAACAAGGCGAAGAACGCGGTCTCCGCGGTCCAGGCGGTGGTCCGGTTGCCGGGCCAGTCCGAGCCCGGCAGCATGCCTCCGTTGGGCAGCCGCAACGACCGTTCGGTACCCATGATCGCGCTGACCACCGCCGGACCGGCAGCGGCGAACGGCGGCCCGAGGAACGTGACGGCGGCATCGTCACCCGAATCGGCCAGCGGGAGGCGGTGGTAGCCATGGCGGCCGAAGCCCGCCGCGATGCCTCCCGCCAGCCTGGTGGCCGCCCGGGCCCACTGCGCGGCCGAGGCGCCGTGGCCAAGCTCGCCGGCGATATCGGCGGCGGCCCTCAGCCCGGTGAGCAGCGGCGCGGCCGTCCCGAGCGTCACCTGGACCGAGTTCTCCCAGTAGTCCATCGAGGCGGCCGGCAGGCCA
>DAIOWL010000413.1:5270-6378 GCA_036758545.1 Streptosporangiaceae bacterium
GAGCGTCACCTGGACCGAGTTCTCCCAGTAGTCCATCGAGGCGGCCGGCAGGCCATCCGGCGCGAGCGAGCGCGCGGTGGCGTCCGCGGCGGCCTCGACCATGGGCCACAGCCCGGCCAGCTCCGCGTCAACGCCGTGGCCCTGCTGGCTGGTCGCGACGCTCCAGCACCAGACCGCCCACGGAACCCACCCGTTGGCGTCGAGCTCGCCCGGGCGCCCGTCGTCGACCGGACCCGGGCCGTCGGGCCGGTAGCGCGCGGCCCAGGTGCCCGACGGCAGCTGGGTCTGCTGCAGGAAACGGAGGATGCGCAGCGAATCGCCGGCGTGGCCGGTGACGGCGAGCGCGACGGCGACCCAGCTCGAGTCGCGTGGCCAGGAGTATTCCCAGCGGTTATGCCAGCCGGCGATGACCGCGCCGTCCGGGCGCGTGGACAGGCGCAGGTCCAGCAGAGCACGGGTCGCCAGGGACGTGAGCTGCGGGCTGTCGCCCGGGACGATCCCGGAAGAAAGCCACTGCCGGTCCGCGCGGACCGCGGCCTGCTGGCAGCCCGTCGCCGGCCCAGTTTCCAGCACGCTGCTGGAGGCAAAGTAGTGCTGCCGGGAACCGGCCGGCACGACGATCACGTCGTGCGGAGCGCACGGTTTCTCGGCGATCCCGGCCGCGTACAGCGGCGGCACCCCGGCCGGATGCGGGATGGCCGCGACGAGGGCCACGGAACCCAGCGTCACCCCGCTCAGCGAGGCTGCTATCCACCGGATCCGCCAGGACGTGAGCTTCAGGTCAAAGCCCCCCTGCTGACAGGCCGGCCGTCAGCGCGGCGCAGGCTCGCAGCGTGTCCAGCAGGTAGCCAGTGTGCTGTGGGTCCGGCCAGGACGACATCTTGACCACCACGGTACGCGCGGCACGGTCGGCGTAGACCAGCTGGCCATGGATACCGAGGCAGACCAGCACCGGCCCGCCGGGTCCCGGGATGACCCAGAACTGGTTGCGGTACCAGCCGCCGGGCAGGACCAGCTCGTTCTCGGTAGCCGCGAAGGCCTCGCGGACGCCGGGGTCGGGGGCGCGGGTGGCGGCCAGCCAGGCCGCCGGGACGACCGGGTTACCCCC
>DAIOWL010000414.1:0-2508 GCA_036758545.1 Streptosporangiaceae bacterium
ACCGTGGGCCTGATCACCACCGACAGCTTCGGCCGGTTCAGCATCCCGGTCATGCTCGGCGCGGAGGACGCGCTCGGCGACGGCCAGGTCTCGGTGTTCATGTGCGACACCAGGGACGACCCCGAGCGGGAGCAGCGCTACGTCGAGATGCTGGCGGCCCGCCGGGTGGACGGGCTGATCGTCACCGGGCGCCGGATCGAGCCGAGGCGGGCGGTGACGGCCGGCCCCGGCATCCCGGTGGTGTACGCGATGACCCAGCCGCTGGGCCAGGACGGGCCCTCGGTGCTGCCCGATGACGAGGGTGGCGGGCGGGCCGCCGCCGGGCACCTGCTCGAAGCGGGCCGGCAGCGGATCGGGCACATCACCGGGCCCGAGCGGTTCCTGGCGGCGCGCAAGCGGGCAGAAGGGTTCGGCGCCGCGCTGGCAGCCGCTGGCCTGCGATCGCGGGGCGGCGCGCGGTTCGGCGAGTGGAGCGAGCAGTGGGGCCGGGAAGCCGCGGGCAAGCTGCTGGCCGACCAGCCGGACACCGACGCGATCTTCTGCGGCAGCGACCAGATCGCCCGTGGCGTGGCCGACACGCTCCGCGCGGCCGGCCGGGTCATACCGGACGACGTCGCCCTGGTCGGCTACGACAACTGGGAGCCGATGGCGCTCGGCGCCCAGCCCCCGCTGACCAGCATCGACATGCGCCTAGAGGAGGTCGGCCGGGTCGCCGCCGGCCTGCTGCTGGCCGCTATCGGCGGCGAGCCCGCGCACGGCATCCGGACCGTTCCCTCCCGTCTGGTGGTCCGTCAGTCCAGCTGCTGATCTCAGCTCGCCGCTGCGTCATCCGCGGTGCGATCGGCGCGAGCCTCGCTGGCGGTGCGAGCCTCGGCGGCGGCGCGGGCTTCGCTGGCGACGCGCATCATGTGCCGCTGGGAGCGCACCTGGAAGAACACGATGACCACGATCAGCCCGATCGAGATCCACAGGCCGTAGTGCGAGATCGTCTGGGCCACCACCACCGCGTGGTGGCCGAGCGCGTAGCCGAGGCCGGCCAGCGTGCCCGCCCACAGCAGCGTGCCGATGGCGTCCAGGATGATGAACGTGACCAGCCGCATCCCGGCCCAGCCCGCGACGACGTAGATGATCGCGGTGGGGATGGGCAGGAACGGGGCGACGATCATGGCGGGCCACGTGAACTTGCGGCCCCAGCGCTGCACCCGGCCCATATATTTGGCGCCACGGTTGCGCCGGCCGGACAGCAGCGCGATGACGCGCTCGCCCCACAGCCGGCCCGCCCACCAGTAGAGCGGATCGAACTTCATGATCCCGACGAGGGCGGCCAGCAGCACCACGATCAGTGTCCCGTGCCCGATCCGGGCGAACGCGGCGGCGGCGACGATCCCCTCGGTGCTCCCGTTCAGCAGTACGAGGAACACCGGGTGGGTGCCGACCAGGGAGGCGCGGAACGGCAGGGTCGCCCAGTAGAAGATGCCGCTGAGCATGATGCCCGCCCAGCACAAGATGTCGGCGCGGCCCGCCTTGCCGGACCACGGAATCCGCGGATCGTCAAACGCCGGCCGCTGCTGGCCCCCGTCGGCGGCTACCTTGACCGGTTCCGCCACAGCGTCGTCATCCACCAAAACACGCTACAACGAATCACGAGTAATTCCACCTCGACGTAGGCGATGATGACCCTCGTGACCGACGATCCCTTTGCCGTCGCGGCGGCCAGCGCCGACCGCCTCACCGCCCTGGCCGGCCCGCACGCCGCCGCCGTGGTGCTCGGCTCGGGCTGGTCTCCGGCCGCCGACGCGATCGGCCCGGCGGAGACCGAGATCCCGCTGGCCGAACTGGGCGGGTTTCCCGCCTCGACGGTGCCGGGGCACGCGCCGACGGTGCGTTCGGTAGCCGCGGGGACAGTACGGGTCCTGGTGTTCCTCGGCCGGGTCCACCTGTACGAGGGGCTATCCCCTGCCACCGTGGTGCACGGGGTGCGGACCGCGGTGGCCGCGGGCTGCCGCACGGTGGTGCTGACCAACGCGGCGGGCGGCATCAGGCCCGGGCTCAGCGTGGGCGAGCCGGTGCTGATCAGCGACCACCTCAACCTGACCGGCCGGTCGCCGCTGGCCGGGCCGCCGCCGTCGATCGGACAGCGGTTCACGGACCTGACCGACCTGTACTCGCCGCGGCTGCGCGCGCTGGCCCGCGAGGCCGACCCGAGCCTGACCGAGGGCGTCTACGCGATGATGCCGGGGCCGCACTACGAGACCCCGGCGGAGATCACGATGCTCGGCCGGCTCGGCGCCGACCTGGTCGGGATGTCGACCGTCCTGGAGGCAATCGCGGCCCGCCACCTGGGCGCCGAGGTGCTCGGCATCTCGCTGGTCACCAACCTGGCCGCGGGCCTGGCCGGGCAGAGCCTCAGCCACGCCGAAGTAGTCGAGGCGGGCCGGGCCTCGGCCAGCCGGATGGGTTCCCTGCTGGCCGGGATCCTGCCCCGCGTCTAGGCTGCGCCCGCGTGGT
>DAIOWL010000414.1:2608-6369 GCA_036758545.1 Streptosporangiaceae bacterium
ACCGCGTGGTGGTCGGCGCCGTCCAGGGGGTCGGCGTGCACGCTGGCCGCCGCCAGCCGGGGGATGGCGTGGATCAGCGCGTGCTCGGCGCTGACCGCGATGTCGTGCGCCTGGACCACGGAACAGGCCGGGTCCACCGAGATCTCGCACTCGGCGCGGATGGCGCGGCCGACCCAGCGCAGCCGGACCCGGCCGACGGCCAGCACGCCCGGGGTGGCATGCAGGGTGGCCTCGGCCTGCTCGGTCAGCGCGGGATCCACGCTGTCCATCAGCCGCCGGGCGACCTCGCGTGCCGCCTGCCAGCCGACCACGCCGATGGCCGCCGTGATCAGCAGGCCCACCACCGGGTCGGCCCAGCGCCAGCCGATCGCCACCCCGCCCGCCCCGGCCAGCACGGCCAGTGAGGTGAACCCGTCGGTCCGGGCGTGCAGGCCGTCGGCGACCAGCGCGGCCGACCCGATCCGGCGGCCGGTCCTGATCCGGTAGCGGGCGACCAGCTCGTTCCCGGTGAAGCCGACCGCGGCCGCGACCGCGACCGCGGCCAGGTGCGTGACCGGGTGCGGGTGCAGCAGCCGGCCGATCGCGGCGTAGGCGGCCGCGGCCGAGGACAGCACGATCACGGCCACGATGACGATGCCGGCCAGGTCCTCGGCCCGGCCGTAACCGTAGGTATAGCGACGGGTGGGAAGCCGCCGGCTGAGCAGGAACGCGACACCGAGCGGTACCGCGGTCAGCGCGTCGGCCGCGTTGTGCAGCGCGTCGCCGAGCAGCGCGACCGAGCCGGACAGCGCGACCACCACCGCCTGCGCCAGCGCGGTGGCGGCCAGTCCGGCCAGCGAGATCCACAGGGCCCGCAGCCCTTCGGCCGAGGATTCGAGCACCGGGTCGACCGCGCGGTCGTGATCGTGGGAGTGCGGCCCGACCGCGTGCCGCAGGCGCGTCCACAGCCCGCGGTGATCGTGCTCGTGCGGGTGGTCGTGCCCGTGATCGTGCCCGTGATCGTGGTCCTGCCCGCGGTGCGCGTGGTCCTGCCCGCGGTGCGCGTGGTCGTGCTCATGGGCGCTCATCTTCCCAGCATGACCCGGAAATCCCGTTGCAGCACATCGACATCAGCCACCCGCGTGCGACTGCGAATTCTTCGCAGCTGCGGGCCGGCGGACGGAGGCGGATAATCGGGTCATGGACAACGGGGACAAGCTGACGACGACCGCAACGGCCGAACGGATGGCAGGTGCCGCCTCGGCATTCCTCGGAGCGCTGACCGAGGAACAGCGAAAACAGGCCTGCTACGGGTTCGGCGACGAGCGGCGCTCCTGGTCGTACCTGCCCGCACGGGACCGGGACGGGCTGCCGATCGGCACGCTGGACGCGGGGCAGCGCGCGCTCGGCCACAAGCTGATCGTGACCGGCACCAGCATGCCCGCGTACGCGAAGGTGGTCTCGGTGATAGCCATGGAGCACGTGCTCCGCGCGATGGCGCCCGAGTCGCTGGGGGGCCTGTTCGACCCGGACCGGTACTGCTTCAAGGTGTTCGGCTCGCCGGGAGAGGCGGCGTGGGGCTGGCAGTTCGCCGGGCATCACGTGGTGCTCAACTTCACCGTGGTCGACGGCCGCTACGTCTCCCCCACTCCGTGCATGCTGGGCTCCCAGCCCTCGTCGTTCGGCATTCTCGCGCCGCTGGCCGACGACGAGGAACTCGGCTTCCGGCTGGTGAACTCGCTCGACGCCGGCCAGCGGCATGCCGCCATCATCCACCATCGGCCGCCGCCAGACCTGGCGGCCCGGATGGTGCCGAAGATCGGCGAGACCGAACGGCCGGACCCGGTGTTCGCGCCCGAACCTGACTACGTGATCAGCGAGGAAGAGCGGGACATCTTGTCCTACGTCCGGGCCAGCCCCAAGGGCATCCCGGCCTCAGTCCTCAACCAGCCGCAATTCGATTCGCTCGCGGCCCTGGTCGGGGGGTTCGTGCGGCGGCTGCCCGACGAGGTGGCCGGGGCGCAGCTGCACGACCTGGAACGGATGGGCATGGACAGCCTCACCTTCGCCTGGGCGGGCGGCACCGCGCCCGGCGACCGGCACTACTACCGGGTGCAGGGCCCGACCCTGCTCATCGAGCACGACAACACGCAGGGAAACGGCACCCACATCCATTCGGCCTGGCGGAACCCGGCGGACGATTTCGGCGACGACGTGCTGGCCGAGCACTACCGGACCCATCACACCTAGCGGGCGACGGGTTCGGGCGCATTCCGGGCGGCCTGGACCTCGGCCTGGGATGCGGCCTGGGCTTCGGCGGCGAGCCGCTCGCCTTCCCGGCGGGCCCGGCGGCCGTGCGCGATCATCCACGCGATGATGCCGGCGCCGACCACGTAGGGCATCACCTTGGAGACAGTCAGCGCGGTGCTGGTCGAGGTCGTCTCGACGATGATGATCCTGGCCGCCGCCTCGGCCAGGTACGCGACGCCCCACACCACGGTGTAGAGCCGGAAGGCGTGACGGAAGCCGGGGTACTGCCAGAGGGATGCGAAGTCGCGCCCCTTCGGGGTGTCGGCGCCGATGAACTCGATGGCGAACCGGTAGATCAGCGGGCGGCGGGCCCAGAGCGAGCCGAGGCACAGAAACCCGAATACCGCGGTCGGCACCGAGCCCTCAACCAGGACCAGCCGGGGATCCCCGCTCAGCAGCCCGAGAACGGTGCCGACCGCGATGCCGGCCAGGACCAGGACGCCGATGGTGTCCGCGCGCCGGTGGCGGATCAGGCTGACGATCACGCCGAGGGCCGGGAAGGCGCCGCTGAGAACGAGCGCGGTCACCGCGCTCTGCCCGGCCGAGCGCAGCAGTGAGTAGGCCACGATGGGCCCGCCGATGTCGAACACCCCGATCATCGCCAGGTCCACGAAGTGGTTGCGGTTGTGCTGGTCCCCGTTTGTCATACCTCAACGTTACGAACCCATCCGCTCCCGCCCCAGTGCGACAGATCCTGACATGGGCATGACGGATGTCACCGGGCAGGAGGGGGCCAGCCTCCGGGGGTTTTCACCCACCTCGTCCGGGGTGAAGGGGCCCTTACCCCCATCTATCGGGGGGCGGGGACCCCTTCACCTCATCGGGGTCGGCGGGGCGTGCGGGCGTAGCTGTGGCAGGCGGTGCGAGAGGGGCCTGGTGATGTGAGCTGGCGGTATGAGCAGCCGGCAGCCAGGCTGGCTATGGGAGGGGCTCGGTGAGGTTGACCGTGTTTCCGTCCGGATCCAGGATGTGGGCTACGCGCTGCCCCCAGGGCATGTCGTTCGGCGGGCCGAGGACCCGGCCGCCGAGGGCCTCGACGTGCTCCAGCAGGCCCGCCACGTCCCCGACGCCCAGGTCAGCGACGTTGACGTTGAGCAGGATCCGCTGCGGGACAGTAACATCGGCGTCCCCGTCGGCCACCACGCCGAGTTCGGCGTTGCCGAGTTGCAGGCCCACGTAAAAGGCTGGCCCGTCCTCCGGCATGCGGGAGATCTCCACCGCGCCGAGCAGCGCTTTGTAGAAGGCCAGCAGCAAGGGCAGGCTTGGGGTCACGATGACCGGCTGAAGCGTGGCGGGCATTCTTCCTCCCGCCATCACCTACCCGGCTCGCCGCCCGTCATGTGCGGAAGGGCGGTCAGTTGCTGGCCGGGTGCCAGACGGTCTTGGTCTCCAGGTAGGTGAGCATGCGGTTCAGGCCGGGCGCCAGTGCCCAGTCCTCGTCACCGGGCTTGACCACCCGCTTGAGGTTCTCG
>DAIOWL010000415.1:0-6348 GCA_036758545.1 Streptosporangiaceae bacterium
CGAGCGCCTCCACCAGGCGGACGACCTGGCGCGCCTTCGCCTCGTCGTCGATCGCCACGGTCGTCTTCGGCACGAGCATCAGCTCGCCGGAGTCGACCGTGAAGCCCGCCTCCTCGACCGCCCGGCGGGCCGACCGGGTGCCCTCGACGGGCTGCCGGGCGCCTTTGGCGCGGGGGACAGCGGGCTCCCGGGCACCTTCGGGGCGGGGCGCGGCGGGCGCCGGGACGGGGGACCTGGAGCCGGGCAGGGCGAGCACGACGACCGCGAACAGGGCGGCGACCTCGGCGGCGAGGCTGAGGTTCCTGGCCGTCTCGTTGCGCGTGACGACCAGGTGGCCGCCGCCCGCGGGCAGGGTGAAGCCCTGCGCCCAGCCGTCGACCGGCGCCCTCAGCGGGGTCAGCGGCTTGCCGTCGAGGGTCGCGGACCAGCCGCCCGCGGCCTCCGCCAGCACCAGGGTGCCCGAGGTGCCCGGGGCGAGCTTCGCGCTGACCCCGACCGGTCCGGAACGCACGGCGACCGCGGTACCGGACGGGGTGACCACGCGGGCCCGCGCCACCGTCCCCGAGACCTGCCACAGGTCGTACGAGGACGACCTGGTCAGCGGCTGCAGCCCGGCCGCCGCGTTCAGCTGGCCGGCCAGCGGCTGGCCCGCCGGGTCGGCTAGCAGGACGTAACCGATGCCGAACTGACTCAGCGCCCGCCCGGTGTCGCCTGCGTCGCCGCTGCCCGCGGCGGGCAGCGACGCCACGACGCTCTCCATCGCGTTTGTCGAGGCTGAGGTCTCGGCGAGTTCGGGTTCGCCCGGCACCGGGTCGGCGGCGCGCAGGACGGCATAGGAGAGCGTCCCGGCGTCCTGACGGAGCACCAGGGTCCTGGCCCGGTCGGGGCCAGTCGCCGACGCCGCCACGAAGGCGGGCAGGATCGGCGCATCGGCCGTGGTCACCGGGCCGCCGAGCCCGTTGGCCAGCCAGTATCCGGCCGCGAGGGCGGGCGCCGAGACCACCGCGGCCAGGGCGGCTACCGAGGCGGCAAAGCGCCAGCCGGGGCCTGCGTGACCGGACCCGTCCTGGTCCGCGTGGCCGGCCCCGGCCTGCCCGACCAGGGCGCGGCCGATCACCTCGATCAGCGGGGTGGCCGCGAGCAGCAGGCCGGCCGCGGCGATCGCGATGGCCAGGCCGGGCCAGGCGCTGACCGCGGCACCGCCCTGCGGCGGCGTGACGGTGGCCCGGCTCACCGCCAGGGCCAGGATCAGGCCGCCCAGCGCGACACCCCAGCCTGCGTACACCAGTACGGTGCGGCGACGGAGGAACAGCGCGGCGAACGCGGGCAGCACGAGGCCGGCGGTGACCCAGGCCGGCGGCAACCCGGGCCCGCCCGGGCTGAGCAGCAGCAGCGAACCGGGCCGCAGCGCAGCGGCGGCGAGCCCGGGCCGGACCAGACCCGCCTCGGCGAAGAACGCGGAGGGGCTGGTGATCAGGTGGAAGGTCCACGGGATGAGGAGTACGCCGGGCACCACGGCCACGATCCAGGCGTTGAGCACCGTGCGCGGGCCGAGCCAGGACCAGGCCGCCGTGGCCGCGACCGCCGCGATCACCACGACCGGCCAGGCCAGCGGCACGAAGGCGGCGGTGACGGCGGTCAGCAGCCCCGCTCCCCAGGCCGCCCTGGTGGCCGTGCGGGGATTCCCGGTCAGCACCCGGGCGGCCAGGACGCCGATCAGCGGGAGCAGCACGAAGGCGACCACGGTGCCGATCCGGCCGGCCGCCACCGCGCCGGTGGCCACCGGGAGCAGCGCGTAGCTGGCCGCGATCCAGATCCGCGCGGCCAGAACAGAGGTCAGCCGCCGGGTGGCGAGGAACGCCGTCATCCCGGCCAGCGGCACGCAGCCGAGCAGCAGAATGTCGGTGACCAGCCACGGCTTGCCGCCGAACAGGGTGGACAGGACGGCCAGCACCCCGATGTACGCCGGGGTGCTAGCGGCCGAGCCGATGCCTGTGTCGTGGTAGCCGGCCAGGTACTCGTGCCACAGGCTGCCCGCCCCGCTGTAGGACGGCACCAGCACCCCGCCGCCGAGGGTGGCCGTACCGGACAGCACCGAGCCGGTCAGCGACCGCTCCGCGACCAGCGCGACCACGGCCAGCCCGACGAAGAGCAGGACACCCGGACTGGTGAATAGGCGGCGGACGGCCGAGTCGGTAGCCGGCAGCGGCATGTCGTCGCCTGGCTCGTCCACCATGGCGTGGTGCAGCCCGCCGCTGTTGTAGCCCGACCCGCGGGACATCATGCCCATCGCCGACTCGGCGAGCCGGCCCAGCGTCCGGGCGCGCGGCAGCTGGCCGCGCAGCACCGCGTAGCCGTGCTTGCGGTCGGCGGCCCGGCGGCGGCGCTCGCGCCGCAGCAGCAGCGGATGCCGCAGCAGCCAGGCCACCGCGCCGAGGTGGGCGGCGGCCTTGCGCTGCTGCTTGGTGAGCAGGCACCAGGCCGCGCGGACCAGGGACCCGGCCACGCCGCCGGCCAGCGTGGCGAGCATGGGCCAGAACGGAAGGTTGACCGCGAACACGTACAGCGCGCTGCGCCGGTCGAGCATGCGCGGATGGCCGCCGGTGGCCGGCGTCCTGCGGACCTGCCGGGCCGACAGCTCACGGTGGTACACCACCGCGTCGGTGACGACCCGCACCTCGTAGCCGGCCGCGTGCGCCCGCCAGCAGAAGTCGATGTCGTCGCGGAACAGCGGCAGGTTGTCGTCGAAGCCGCCGAGCTGATTCCAGACGTCGCGGCGGACCAGCATGCCCGCCGAGCTGACCGCCAGCACGGCCCGGTTCCCGTCGTGCTGGCCCTGGTCGATCTCGCCCGGCTCGACCCCGGTGAGCCGCCGCCCGGCCCGGTCGGTGGTGATACCCGCCTCGCGGACCACGCGCCGGTCGGACAGGTCCTTGAGCTTCGGGCCGAGGACCGCGGCCGACCGGCTCCGGCCGGCCCCGGCGAGCAGCTGCTCCAGGGCGTCGGGCGCCGGCTCGCAGTCGTCGTGCAGCAGCCAGATCCACTCGGTACCGCCCGCTGGGCCGCCCATTGGGCCGCCCGCTCCCCCGGACGGGCGGGCCGAGGGGTGCTGCAGCGCGCGGGCGACGGCGGCGCCGTACCCGGTGTCCGCTTCCATGCCGAAGACGGCGTCCTGGCCGAGCAACTCGGTCAGGGTTGCCCCGCTCCGATCACGGCTGCCGGTGTCCACCCCGATGACGCGCTGCACCGGGTGGGTCTGCTCGCGCACCGCGTTGACGAGTCCTGGCAGCAGCCGTGCTGCGTCATGGGCGACGACCACGGCGGTGACGACGTGACGGGACGGCCCCGTGCTACGGGACACCGCGCTCTGGGACGCTTTGTTCTGGGACGCTGCGTTCTGTGACAAGGGTCCTGTCTGTGGGCCTGGGCGAGGCGCCTCGCACGGCTACCTGCCCGGCAAGAGCGCGTGGACTACGCGAACGGCTACCCCCTGCGCTCACGCAGGACTAAAGATACACAGCCCGGACTCACCCAGTGAGGTGAACGCGGGATGTACGCCGCCGGCTAGACGGCCTCGCGCTTCAGGCGGCGCCGCTCACGCTCGGACATGCCGCCCCAGATGCCGAACCGCTCGTCGTGCTCCAGCGCGTACTCCAGGCACTCGGCCCGGACGTCGCAGCTGCGGCACACCCGCTTGGCCTCCCGGGTCGATCCTCCCTTTTCCGGGAAGAACGCCTCCGGATCTGTCTGTGCGCACAGCGCCTGATCCTGCCAGCCCAGCTCGTCCTCGTCCTCTGGACTGACGAAGACCTGCGCCAGCGGGACGATGACCTCAGTCATAGCGCATCCTCCCTCCCCAACTCGGGCCCCCCGGTCTCGCCTCTCCCCGCTAAGACGAGAATCACACCAATGAAATTACACCCGCGTGTCTTGCTTCAAGTCAAGCGGAAAAGGTGATAGTGGTCCCCTCGTTGTCCCAAGATGCGCGATAAATAACTCAGCGAATTCAGTTAGTTGCATACCGTGAACTCGTATGTAACGTAACGGTAACCTGCGGTTACTTTTGCGGGGGGCCGCCGACGCGGGCGGTGGGGGCCGACCGGAGCGGGCCCGGGAACCTGCCACACTTTACTGTTATGCGCATCACCGTGCTCGCGGGCGGCGTCGGTGCCGCCCGTTTTCTTCGCGGCCTGCGCCGGGCCGCGCCCGAGGCCGAGATCACGGTCATCGGGAACACGGGCGACGACATCACGCTGTTCGGCCTGCGCGTCTGCCCAGACCTGGACACCGTCATGTACACCCTGGGCGGCGGCATCAACGAGGACCAGGGCTGGGGGCGGGACGCGGAGACCTTCAGCATCCGGGCCGAGCTCGCCGCCTACGAGGCCAGCCCGGACTGGTTCACGCTCGGCGACAAGGACTTCGCCACCCACATCCGGCGTAGCCAGCTGCTGGCGGCCGGCCAGCCGCTGTCCGCGGTCACCGCGGCGCTCTGCCGGCGGTGGCAGCCCGGCGTGCGGCTGCTGCCGATGTCGGACGACCCGGTCGAGACCCATGTGGTCCTGGCAGGCTCTGGGGAAGACCACGTGGTGCATTTCCAGGAGTGGTGGGTGCGCATGCACGCCGCGATGCCCGCGGCGCAGATCGTCGCGTCCGGCGCGGAGCAGGCCCGGCCCGCGCCCGGCGTGCTCGACGCCATCGAGGCGGCCGACGTGGTGCTGTTCCCGCCGTCCAACCCGGTGGTCAGCATCGGCACCATCCTGGCCGTGCCCGGCATCAGGGCCGCGGTCGCGGCCAAGACCGTGGTCGGGGTGTCACCCATCATCGGCGGCTCGCCAGTGCGCGGGATGGCCGACGCCTGCCTGGCCGCGATCGGGGTGGAGACCTCGGCCGCGGCGGTCGCCGCGCACTACGGGCCGGAGCTGATCGACGGCTGGCTCGTCGACGACCAGGACAAGCCAGCCGCGGACGACCCGGCGCTGGCCGGGATCGAGGTGCGCGCGCTGCCGCTGCTGATGCGCGACCTGCCCGCCACCACGGCGATCGCCCGCGCAGCGCTCGACCTGGCCCTGGAGCTGAGATGAGTACCGACCCGGTCACGGTCATCCCGGTCACCGGGCTGCCGGAGATCACCGCGGGCGCCGACCTGGCGGGGCTGATCGCCTCAGCGGTCCCCGAGCTGCGCGACGGCGACATCCTCGTGGTCACCTCCAAGATCGTGAGCAAGGCCGAGGGCCGGGTGGTCACCGCCCCGCGGGACCAGGCCATCGAGGCGGAGACCGTGCGGGTGGTGGCCAGGCGTGGCCCGACCACGATCGCGCAGACCCGGCACGGGCTGGTGCTGGCCGCGGCCGGGGTGGACGAGTCCAACACCGCGCCGGGGACCGTGGTGCTGCTGCCCGAGGACCCGGACGAGTCCGCGCGGCGGCTGCGCAAGGCGCTGCACCAGCGCACGGGCCGGAGCGTCGGCGTCCTGGTCACGGACACGATGGGCCGCCCCTGGCGGGCCGGGCAGACCGACAACGCGATCGGTGCCGCCGGGGTGACCCCGGTGCGGGACTATCGCGGTGAACCCGACACGTTCGGCAACATCCTGGAGGTCACCGTCGCGGCGGTCGCCGATGAGATCGCCTCAGCCGCCGACCTGGTCAAGGGCAAGGCCCGGCAGGTGCCGGTCGCGCTGGTGCGCGGCCTGGACGGCCTAGTCACCCAATCGGACGGTCTGGGCGCGCGGGCCATCATCAGGGCCGCCGAGGAGGACATGTTCCGGTTCGGCGCGGCGGACGTGCCGCTGGCCCGCCGGACCATCCGGGCCTTCACCGCCGAACCCGTCGGGGGCGCGGCGGTCCGCCGCGCGATCGCCACCGCCCTGACCGCGCCCGCGCCGCACCACAGCGAGCCGTGGCGGTTCGTCGTGCTGGAGACGGCCGCGGCCCGGACGGCGCTGCTCGACGCGATGCGCGAGGCCTGGGCCGCTGACCTGCGCGGCGACGGGTTCACGCCGGAGCAGATCGCGCGCAGGCTCCGCCGCGGGGACGTGCTGCGGAACGCGCCGCTGATCATCGTGCCGTGCCTGGTCACCGACGCGGCGCACCACTACCCGGACGAGCGGCGGAACCGGTCCGAGCAGGCCATGTTCACCGTGTCGATGGGTGCGGCGGTGCAAAATCTGCTGGTGGCGCTGGCCGTCGACGGATTGGGTTCGGCCTGGATCTCCAGCACGCTGTTCTGCCAGGACGTCGCGGCCCGGGTGATGGACCTGCCGGACGGCTGGCGGCCCATGGGCGCGATCGCCGTCGGCCACCCGGCCGAGCAGGCCAGGCCGCGCCCGCCGCGCGACCCGGCGAA
>DAIOWL010000416.1:0-4732 GCA_036758545.1 Streptosporangiaceae bacterium
GCCCGCGAGCTCGGCATCCCGGGGCTGAGCTTCTTCGGCCAGGTCGGCTACGGCGGCGGCGCCGCGTGCGCGACCGTGCAGCACGCGGCGATGGCCGTGGCGACCGGGGCGGCCAGCGTGGTGGTCTGCTACCGGGCGCTGAACGAGCGGTCCGGACGCCGGTTCGGCCGGGTCGCGCCGGGCGCGACCGCCACGCCCACCACCTCGGGCGTCGACAACGGCTGGCACTACCCGATGGGCATCGCCACCCCGGCCGCCACGGTCGCCATGGTGGCGCGGCGCTACATGCACGAGTTCGGCGCGACCAGCGAGGACTTCGGCCGGGTGACGGTGGCGGACCGCCGCCACGCCGCGACCAACCCGAACGCCTGGTTCTACCAGCGCCCGGTCACGCTCGCCGAGCACCAGGCCTCGCGCTGGATCGCCGAACCCCTCCGGCTGCTCGACTGCTGCCAGGAAAGTGACGGCGCCGTCGCCGTGGTCGTCACCAGCCTGGACCGGGCCCGCGACCTGCGCCACCCGCTCGCCGTGATCCGCGCGGCCGCGCAGGGAGCCGGCCCGGACCAGTTCACCATGACCAGCTACTACCGCGACGACCTGGCCAGCCTGCCGGAGATGGGCCTGGTCGGCGGGCAGCTGTGGCGGCAGGCCGGGATCACCAGCGCCGACATCCGGACCGCCATCCTGTACGACCACTTCACCCCGTACGTGCTCATCCAGCTGGAGGAGCTGGGCTTCTGCGGGCGCGGCGAGGCCAGGGACTTCATCGCCGGCGGCGCGATCGAGCTGGGCGGCCGCCTGCCGGTCAACCCGCACGGCGGCCAGCTCGGCGAGGCCTACATCCACGGCATGAACGGCATCGCCGAGGCGGTCCGCCAGGTCCGCGGCACCTCGGTCAACCAGGTCCCCGGCGACGGGCCGGTCCTGGTCACCGCCGGCACCGGCGTTCCCACCAGCGGCCTGATCCTCAGCGGCGCGCGGTAGGGCGGTAGCCGGCTCGGTCGGCCTCGGCGAGGCAGATATCCGCGGGCCGGATGCCGGCGGAGGTGTGCGGGCTGCGTACGGACGCCGCGGCGGAGGCGACCGCCAGCCGCAGGCAGCGCTCGACCGCCCAGCCGTCGTGCAGGCCCAGGATGACGCCGGCGGCGAAGGCGTCACCCGCGCCTATGGTGCTGCGGACCTGCTCGCGCGGCAGCCGGACCGAGCCCTGCCGCCAGGTCCGGCCGCCCGGGGCGGCGGCGACGCAGCCCGCCGGGACGTGCACCACCGCGAGCGCCGAGACGCCGTTCTCGATCAGGCCAAGCGCCATCGCCTCCAGCGCCGGCCAGTCCGCCGGCCCGTCCGCGGTGGGCGCCGGAGCGTCGATGCCGGTCAGCGCGCCCGCCTCGAGTTCGTTGATCACGATGCTGTCCAGGTAGGGCAGGCAGGGCCGGGCGACCTGGGTGGTGCGGTCCGGTGCCAGGCTGACCATTTCCATGTTGGTGTGCAGGCCCGCGGCCTGGGCCCGCTGGAGCAAGGCGGACCAGCCGTTGCCCCCGCCGGGCTGCGGGCCGTCCATGACCGGGTGGATGCCGGGTGCGCCCGCGTGCAGGACCCGCGCCCGCCCCAGGTCGGCGGCTGAGGCGTCGAAGAGCGCGTTAGCGCCGCTGTGGTGGAAGAAGGTCCGCCGGCCGCCATCCCGCTCGATCATCCCGTCGGTGAACGAGGTGACCGCGCCGGCCAGCGTCCGGACACCGGTCACCTCGATGTCCAGCCGCGCGCACTCGGCCAGGATGAAGGCGCCATGCTCGTCGTCGCCGACGGCGCCGAGCACCCCTATCGGGAATGCCGCCCCGAGCATGCGCAGGTCGACAGCCATGTTGAGGCCCGGACCGCCGGTGCTCAGCGAGACCTGCTCGATCGTGGCCAGATGATCGAGGGCTGGGTAGGCGTCGATCACCTTGGCGACATCGACGAGAACCGTCCCGCCGCACAGGACCCCCTCGCGGCTCATCCGGGGCGGCTCATCCGGCACGCAGCACGGGATCGGTCACCTCCAGGTCGGCCTCGAGGTCGCGGTGCGGAGCGATCTCAGCCTTAGCCAGGGCGTCGTGGTAGGCGCGAACGGCGTCGGCCGGACTCAGCTCGCCCCGCAGCACCGGCCGCATCAGGCCGACCAGGTCCAGCTGCGACTCCGCGTGCTGGATCTTGCGTCCGAACAGGGCGACCCGCGCGCCGTGCCGTTCGGCCTGGTGCAGCAGCTCGAAGGTGTCCCGGGTGGTGCCTGCCGACCCGCCCAGGATGCCGACCACCAGCGACGGATCGTACCCAGCCAGTTCGGCCAGTGCGTCCGGGCCGTTGTAGGCCACCTTCAGGAACAGCGGCCGCTGCGCCTCGGTGACCCCGGCCAGGGCACGAGTGATCGAGTCGTTGATGAACGCGCCCACCTGGCCCGACGCAAGGGCGGCTGGCGCGTTGGGGTTGAAGACCTCGAGGAAATACCGGATGCCCAGCGCGGCCGCCTCCCGCCGGAAACTGCCGTACGCCTCGAGCGTGGCCAGGTCGTGGTCCAGCTCGTTGTTGAAGGTCATGGAGTACAGCACGAGATCGCAGAACGGACGGACGGCGGACAGGTCGGCCGTGCGGAACGGCCGCGACGGCAGGGCGGGGTAGCGGCCGCCCCGGCTGTTCCAGATGTCCGTGCTGTCGTTTCCCCGCACGGCCAGGGTCATGTCTCCCAGCGAGCCGTCCTGGGCCAGCCGCTCCCCGTTGGCCGCCGAGGTCAGCATGATGTCGAGTTCGCCCTGGGCGACCAGGGCTCGCATGTCGTCGAGGAATTCGCCGCGCGTGCGGTACCGGCCGGACCCGGCCGTGCGGGCCGGTCCGGCCGGTCCCGCCGAGGTGAGGCCGAACGCCATGTCGGCGTCCTTGGCGTCCGCGATCACGAAGTCGCCGGGGGTGTACCGGCCCGCCGTGATGGCGCTCAGCTTACGGTCCAGGCGGCGGACGGGCGGATCAGACGTGGACATCGGTCAGCCTTTCCGGTGAGTCGGCGCTGACGAGGACCTTCACGTGCTGACCCGACGAGGCCAGCGCAAAGGCCTCGGCGACCTGAGCCAGCGGCCGGACGGCGGTGACGAAATCCGCCGCCTTGACGACGCCCCGGCGCAGCAGGTCTGCCGATTCGGCGTAATCCGGGGGAAGGTAGGTGGCACTGCCCTGGATGCGGATCTGGTGGTCCTGCACGATCGGCAGCGGGACGGTGACCTCCCGGGCCGGGACGCCCACCACCATGACCGTCCCGCCCTTGTCGGCGATGGCGATCGCCTGATCCAGCGACGACTGGACGGACACGCAGTCGAAGACGATGTCGGCGCTCCCGCCCAGCGCCTCCCGTACCTGCCGGGTGACGTCGGGCGAGCGCGCGTCGATGGTCGCGTCGGCGCCGAGGGCGGCGGCCCGCTGGCGCTTGGCCAGGTTCGGATCGGTGCTGACGACCGTGCCCGCTCCGTGCGCGCGGAGCACCGCGAGGGTGAGCAACCCGATGGTGCCGGCGCCGAGAACGGCGACGGACCGGCCGGCCACGTCGCCGGCCAGGCGCACCGCGTGCACCGGCGTGGACAACGGCTCGATCAGCGCCGCGGCGTGATCATCGAGCACGTCCGGCACGGGGTGCAGGCGGTTCGCGGCCACGGTGAAGTAGTCGGCCATGCCGCCCTGAGCGTAGCCGCAGCCGAAGAACTGCAGGTTCTCGCACAGGTTCTCGCGTCCGGTGGTGCACATCTTGCACGTCCAGCAGGGCAGGTCGGGTTCCACGATGACCCGCTGGCCTGGCGTCACCCGGGCCGCGGAGCCCGCGGTCTCGATGACCCCGACGACCTCGTGGCCCGGCCGGTACGGCAGCGGGACGAACGGATGGCTGCCGCGGGCCGCGTGCAGGTCGGATCCGCACACCCCGGCCACGAGCGTGCGGACCAGGGCTTCGTCCGGGCCGGGGGCGGGGATGTCCGCTGCCTCGACAGCGATCCGGTCCGGGTAGACAACGACGCGCCGCATGCTAGTCAGGGCGGCTTTCTGGAGTGGCGTAGTGGTCAAGGTCAGCGAACGTCTTCCTGACGCCCCCGTCCAGCAGGGCGGTCAGGATCGAGCGGTATACCCGGGTGAACCGGGTGTCGTCGGCTAGGTCGCCGAAGACCGCGCGGTTGTCCTCGAGGAATGCGGCCGGGTGGCCGCGCTGCCGTCCCGCCGCGGCTTGCAGTTGCGGCGCGAGAACGTCGTCGATCTCGTACCTCTCGCCGTTCTCGTCGATGCCCTCGGCGTAGCGGGCCCAGCTGGCCACGACCGCCGCCGACCGGGTGACCGGACCGCCGGCCGCGAGCTGGTGCCGGATGACCGGGAGCAGGAACTTCGGGATGAGATCGGAGGTGTTGGCGCACAGCCGGGCTACGGTGTCGCGCACCTCCGGGTTGGAGAACCGCTCGATGAGCTGGCGGGCGTACTGATGAACGTCGATGCCGGGCACCGGCCGCAGGGTGGGGATGGCTTCGGCGGTCATGTAATCCATCAGGAACCGGTCGAACAGCGGGTCCGTGGTGACCTCGTGCACGAGCCGGTACCCGGCCAGGTAGCCCGGATAGCACAGGGCCTGGTGACTGGCGTTGAGCAGCCGCAATTTCATCAGCTCGTAGGGTTCCACATCACCGACGATCCGCACGCCGGCGTCCTCCAGCGGCGGCCGGCCGTCGGCGAAGTC
>DAIOWL010000416.1:4832-6344 GCA_036758545.1 Streptosporangiaceae bacterium
GATGTTGTCGCAGGACAGGATGCTGAAGGCGGGGATGCCCCGGTCACGGCGGCGGGCCAGCGCCTCGGTCACCAGCCCGAAAACGGTGCGCGGCGCGGCGCCCGGTCGCAGGTCGGCCAGCACCGCTGGGTCGGACCCGTCGAAGTCGCCGGTGACCGCGTCGAGGTGGTAGCCGCCCTCGGTGACGGTGAGCGACACGATCCGGGTCGCCGGCTCGGCCATCTTCTCGATCGCGGCCCCGGGATCGTCGGGCGCGAACAGGTACTCCACGATCGACCCGATCACGCGGGGCTCCCAGGTACCGTCGCTATGCCGCAGGACCAGGGTGTACAGGCCGTCCTGGGCGGCCAGCGCGTCGCGCATCGCGGTGTTGGACGGCTGCACCCCGATACCGCAGATGCCCCAGTCCATCGCCGCGCCGCGGTTCATCAGCGTGTCGACGTACATGGCCTGGTGCGAACGATGGAAACCGCCCACGCCGATGTGCACGATCCCCGTCGTCACCTGGCGGCGGTCATAACCAGGCACCGGCACGTTCAGCTCGGCCAGCGTTTTCCCGGTCACCGTGGTCATGCGGCTCCTTCCCCCGTCAATGGCAGGGCCCCGTCAATCGCAAGGGCTGGGACGATATGCCGGAACCTGGCGTGACGTTCCGCGTGGAAGGCGGTCATGGCCGGGTCCGGCTCGGCCGCCAGGCTGTCCGGCGGAGCCAGCGGTCCGGTGATGTCGTCGAAGCTCAGCAGGCCCGCGGCGTGCGCGCCCAGCAGGGCCGCGCCCCGGCCAGACGCGGCGGGCACGTCCACGGCGTACAGCGGCAGCCCCAGCACGTCCGCGAGCAGCTGCCGCCAGCCCGCCGCCAGGGTGCCTCCGCCGGCCAGCCGCAGCCGCGCCGGGCCCTGCCCGCCAGACAGGGCCTCGCCCAGCCGATCCTCACCAAGCAGGGCGTCGAGCGCGTCGCGGATCGCGAACGCGGTTCCCTCGAGCGCGCTCCGCAGCAGCGACGTCCGGTCATCGGCCAGGGACAGCGCGGTCCAGGAGCCGCGCAGCGCTGGATCGCAGTACGGTGTCCGTTCCCCCGACAGGTGCGGGACGAAGATCGGATCGTGCGGCCGGCCAGGACGGCCCGCGCTGGCGTACACCTCCGCCCAGCTGGCGTTCGTGACTTCGCGCACCCAGTTCAGGCTGAGTCCGGCGCTGAGGGTGGCGCCCATCTGGTACCAGCCATCCGGCGTCGCCGACCGGTAGAGGTTGACCCCGGCGTCCGCCCGGCTGGCTGGCGCGGCCAGCAGCCGGAGGACCTGCGCGCCGGTGCCGACGGTCAGCTGGACGTCGCCCGGGCCGATGCCGCTGCCGAGGGCGGCCGCTGCCGTGTCCCCGGCCCCGGCCGCGACCGGGATGCCCGCGGGCAGCCCAAGCTCGGCCGCTGCGGCGGCGGTGAGATGCCCGGCCGGCGCGCCGGCCGAGGGCAGCACGGGCGCCAGCAGGCCTGCGTCCAGGCCGAGCGCGCCGACC
>DAIOWL010000417.1:0-6313 GCA_036758545.1 Streptosporangiaceae bacterium
GCTCTGGTGGCCGTCGCCGCCCCCGCCGCGGCCCTGCACCGCCGTACGCGAGGCCGGCCGCCGTGGCAGGCGATAGCGGTCGCGACCGCGGTGTGGGCGGTCACCGGGGCCCGGTCGCTACATTTTGAGGCCGAACGGGCCTGCTCCTCGCTCCGCCGCCGCGATCTCGCCGCGGCCAGGGCAGTGCTGCCGAGCCTGTGCGGCCGCGATCCGGCGACGCTGGATAGCGCGGGGATGGCCCGCGCGGTGGTGGAGTCGGTCGCCGAGAACACCTCGGACGCCGTGGTGGCGCCGCTGCTCTGGGGAGCCGTCGCCGGGATACCCGGGCTGGTGGCCTACCGCGCGGTCAACACCCTCGACGCGATGGTGGGGTACCGTTCGGCCCGGTACCTGCGGTTCGGCTGGGCCACGGCGCGGATGGACGACGTGGCCAACTGGATCCCGGCCCGGATCACCGCCGCGCTGACCGCGGCCTGCGCCCCGCTGGTGACCAGGACCAGCCCTGTTTTCGTGCTGAACGTCGTGCGCCGCGACGGCGGCCGCCATCCCAGCCCGAACGCGGGCCGGTGCGAGGCCGCCTTCGCGGCTGCGCTCGGTGTACGTCTCGGCGGGACGAACGTCTACGGCGGCGTGACCGAGACGCGCCCGGACTTGGGAGACGGGCGCGTCCCGGAGCCGGAAGACATCCGCCGCGCCGTTCTGCTATCCAGGGCGGTCACCGTGTCGGCGACCGCCCTGGCCGTGCTAGCAGTGCTTGCCGGGGACTGGCGTTTCTACCGCCGCATGAAGAACCCGACCACGAAGACGATCAGTGCCACGATGGCCACCCACCACAGCAGGTGCAGCGCGAACCCGGCACCGAACAGGGCCAGGATGACCAGTAGGGCCAGGAGCAAGAGCAACATTGTGGGCCTCCTTCTACAGCCTGATTGGCATACAAGTACCCACGGAGGATTTGTCAAACATCTGGCTCCGGCGGATCGCCCCCGCGGGCCAGCACAGTAGCCTGCATCCGTGCGAGGGACGCTGCTGGTCGCCGGGACGGGTTCGGACGCGGGCAAGAGCGTGCTGGTCGCCGGGCTGTGCCGGTGGCTGTCCCGGCAGGGCGTGAAGGTGGCGCCGTTCAAGGCGCAGAACATGTCGCTGAACTCGTTCGTGACCCTGGACGGCGCCGAGATCGGCCGGGCCCAGGCCATGCAGGCGGCCGCGGCCGGCATCGAGCCGTCCGCCGACATGAACCCGGTGCTGCTCAAGCCGGGCAGCGACCGGCGCAGCCAGGTCGTCGTGCTCGGCCACCCCGAGGCCGAAGCCGACGCGGTGGGCTACCGCGCGCACGCACCGCGGCTGCGGCAGGTCGCCCTGGACAGCCTGGCCCGGCTGCGGGACGCCTACGACGTGGTCATCTGCGAGGGCGCGGGCAGCCCGGCCGAGATCAACCTGCGCGAGACCGACGTGGCCAACATGGGCCTGGCCCGCGCGGCCGGCCTGCCGGTCATCGTGACCGGCGACATCGACCGCGGCGGCGTGTTCGCCGCCATGTACGGCACGCTGGCCCTGCTCTCTCCCGAAGACCAGGCGCTGATCTGCGGCTTCGTCATCAACAAGTTCCGCGGCGCCCCAGAGCTGCTGGACAGCGGCCTGGTCCTGCTCCGCCGGCTCACCGGCCGCCCCGTCTACGGCGTCCTGCCCTGGCAGGAAGGCCTCTGGCTCGACGCGGAAGACTCCCTGAACCTTCCCGCCCGCCAGAGCCCTCAAGACACCTACTCGACCACTGTCGATCATGATTTCCTGCGGGTCGCGGTGGTCAGGCTGCCCCGGATCAGCAACTTCACCGACGTGGACGCGCTGGCCGCTGAGCCCGGCGTGCTGGTGCGCTTCGCCACCAGCCCGGCCGACCTGGCCGACGCGGACCTGGTGGTGCTGCCCGGGTCCCGGGCGACAGTCTCCGACCTGGCCTGGCTCCGGGACCGGGGCCTGGCTGCCGCGGTTGCCGAACGGGCCCGGGCCGGCCGTCCGGTGCTCGGCATCTGCGGCGGCTACCAGATGCTGGCCGGCCAGATCGAGGACGAGGTGGAATCGCGCCGTGGCGTGGTCGACGGGCTCGGGCTGCTGCCGGTGCGGGTCCGGTTCGGCGCGGAGAAGATCCTCGGCCGCCCGCGGGGGACCGCGCTGGGCGCGCCGGTGGCCGGGTACGAGATCCATCACGGAATCGCCGAGGTCACCAAGCCGGCGGGCTCCGGCACCGAAGCCTTCCTCGACGGCTGCCGCCGCGGGCCGGTGTGGGGCACCAGCTGGCACGGCGCGCTGGAGAACGACGAGTTCAGGCGGCGCTTCCTGGCCGAGGTGGCGGCTATGGCCGGCCGGGATTTCACGCCCGCGCCCGGCACCAGCTTCGCCGCCGTCCGGGAGGAACGGCTCGACGTGCTGGCCGACCTGGTGACGGCGCACCTGGACACCGCCGCGCTGAGCCGGCTGATCGAGGAAGGGCCGGTGCCCGGTTTGCCCGCGCTTGTCACATCACTCAGCCACGATCGGTAGGGTTTTTTCATGCCCGACAAGGTTCTGTACACCGCGGAAGCCACCTCGACCGGGGATGGCCGCAGCGGCCACGTCGCGTCGTCGGACCATCGCCTCGACTTCGACCTGGCCCGGCCCATCGAGATGGGCGGCGATGGCAACGGCACCAACCCGGAGCAGCTGTTCGCGGCCGGGTACTCGGCGTGCTTCCACAGCGCGCTGCGCGTCGTGGCCCGCCGGGCCAAGGTGGATCCGGGCGATTCGACCGTGACCGCCCAGGTGGGCATCGGGCCCGATGGCGACGCGTTCGGCCTGGTGGTCACGCTGATCATCCACATCCCCGGGCTTGAGCGGGAACAGGTGCGGGAGCTCGCCGAGGCGGCCCACCAGGTGTGCCCGTACTCACGCGCCACTCGCGGCAACATCAGCGTCGAGCTGCGCGTTCCCTGAGGCCGGCCGCTGGGTTACGCTCAGCACCATGGATCTCGCCGCCATCGAAGCCGAGCGGGCCCGGCTGCACGATCAGTACATCGAGGCCGAACGGCCGTCGAGCAGCGCCCGCGGCATTCACCACACCGCCCTGCTGAGCTCGGACGTGGAGCGGACGATCCGCTTCTACCAGGGGATCCTGGAGTTCCCGCTGACCGAGATCATCGAGAACCGCGACTACGAGGGGTCCAACCACTTCTTCTTCGACGTCGGGAACGGCAACCTCCTGGCGTTCTTCGACTTCCCCGGCCTGGACCTCGGCCCGTACGCCGAAGTCCTCGGCGGCCTGCACCACCTCGCGATCTCGGTGACGCCGGAGAAGTGGGCCGCGCTCCGCGCCAACCTTGAGGCGGCGGGCGTGGAGTACATGGAGGAAAGCGGCGTATCGCTCTACTTCCGCGACCCCGACGGCGCCCGCCTGGAACTGCTCGCCGACCCCCTCGGCGAAATGTACGGCAGCCACGTCCTCTGACGCTCCCGCCCCGTGATCGCGAAGGCTTTTTAGTCTCGGCAGACTAAAGATCCTTCGTGATCATGGTAGACGCGGTTTTTCGGAGCGGATTTCGATGATCGCGAAGGGTTTAGTACTCTATGCGGTACTAAAGTCTTCGTGATCATGGAGATGCTCACGCGCGCCCGGGGTGCGCTGTACGGGCTGGCCATCGGCGACGCGCTCGGCATGCCTACGCAGATGCTGTCCCGGGCCGAGATCGTCCGCCGCTGGGGACCGCTCCTGCGCGGCTTCGAGCCCGCCCCGCCCGGCCACCCCATCGCCGGCGGCATGCCGGCCGGAGCGGTCACGGACGACACCGAGCAAGCCGTCCTGCTGGCCAGGCTCCTGATCAAGGGCCGCGGCACGATCGACCCGCACGAGCTGGCGGCCGCGCTGACCGAGTGGGAGCGTGCCATGGCCGAACGCGGCTCGCTCGACCTGCTCGGCCCCTCCACCAAGCGCGCCGTCGCCGCCATCCTGGCCGGCGTGCCTCCGGAAGAGGCCGGCGCCACCGGCGCCACCAACGGCGCCGCCATGCGCATCGCGCCAGTGGGCATCGCCGTTCCCATCGCCCCTCACGGCCCCACTCCCGAAGTCAGCTTGTCGACCCTGGTCGACCGGACCGTGATGGCGAGCAGCGTCACCCACAACACCGGCGTCGCGCTGGCCGGGGCCGCGGCCGTGGCCGCCGCGGTGAGCGCGGGTGTCTCCGGCGCCACGGTTGCCGAGGCCACGGCGCTGGGCATCCAGGCCGCAGGCATTGCTGCGTGTCGCGGTCACTGGGTCGCCGGCGCGGACGTCGCGGCCCGCATCGAGTGGGCGACCAGCCTCGTCGCCGGGCAGGACCAAGAGGTCGCCGCTAACCTGGTCTACCGCATAGTCGGCACCAGCCTGGCCACCCAGGAGTCGGTGCCGGCCGCGTTCGCTGTGCTGGCCGCGGTGCCCGCCGATCCGTGGCGAGCGTGCCGGATGGCCGCCTCGCTCGGCGGCGACAGCGACACGATCGCGGCGATGACCGGTGCTATCGCCGGCGCCTGCCACGGCGCCGGTTCGTTCCCGCCCGCAGCCATTGCGGCCATCGACGCCCAGGGTCTCGGCCTGGCCGCGCTCGCCGGCGAACTGCTCGCCCTGCGCGATAGATGCGGAAGCGAGGCACCATGAGCCAGCCCGTGCTGAACCGCCTCGTCTTCGCGGGCGAGGCGATCGTCGACCTGCTGATGTGGGTGCCCGCGCTGCCCGAACGCGGCGGCGACATGCTCGCGGACGCGGCCGCCATCGAGGTGGGCGGCGGGTTCAACGTCATGGCCGCGGCGGTCCGGCAGGGCCTGCCCGTCGTCTACGCGGGTGGCCACGGCACCGGGCCATGGGGGGACAAGGTCCGCGCCGCGCTGGCCGCGGAGGGCATCCGGCTGCTCCGCGCGCCGGACCCGGACGCGGACACGGGGTTCGACGTGGCTCTGGTCGAGGCGGGCAGCGAGCGCACGTTCGTCACCGCGCTAGGGGCGGAGTCGCTGACCGAGCCGGGCGCGTGGGACCTGGTCCGGGTCCGGCCCGGCGACGCGGTCTACGTGTCTGGCTACGGTCTGGTCCCGCCCGGGTCGGGCCAGCTTCTCGGCGCCTGGGCGGCCAGCCTGCCGGCCGGGGTGCTGCTGTTCGTCGATCCCGGGCCGCTGGTCGCCGACATTCCCGCGGCGGTCCTCGAGCCGGTGCTGGCCCGCTGCGACTGGTGGAGCTGCAACCAGCGCGAGGCCGCCCTGCTCACCGGCAGTGATGCCACGGCCGAGGCCGCCCGCCGGCTGGTCGGCCGGACCAGCCGGGCCGACGTCATCGTCCGGGTCGGCGCCGACGGGTGCGTGGTAGCCATGCGGGTGCCTGGTCCGGGAACGGGCGACGGCCTGTCGTTGAGCCACATCGCGGCGCCCGCCGTCGCCCCGGTCGACACCACCGGCGCGGGCGACGCCCACTCCGGGGTGTTCCTGGCCGGCCTGGCCGCCGGGCTGACCGTGGGGGAGGCCGCCCGCCGGGCTAACGCGGCCGCCGCGCTGGCCGTCACCCGCACCGGAGCGGCCACCTCACCCACCCGGGCCGAACTCGACCGGTTCCTCGCCTTCTAAGCCTTGGGCGGGGGCTTGGGCGCAGGCGTGGGCTTGGGCGTGGGCGTCGGCTGTGGCTTGACCTTGTAGATCACCGTGACGGTGAGGTTGCCAGGCTGCACGACGATGTGCGTGGTCAGCCCGGTCTTGCTGGTCACCGTAACGGTCACCCGGACGTGCCCGCCGACCCAGAGAGATCCGCCCGCTGGGGCGACCGTGACCCGGCCGGGCATGGCGGCCACCTGCACGGTGTAGTTCGGGACCGGGCCGTACGCGGCGGTAAGCATGAAGGACCCGCTGACCGGCGTCCCGCTCTTCGAGGTGAGCGTCAGCTTGCTGGGCGTCACCTGCAGGAATCCCTGGGCGGGGGAGCTGGACGGCGGGGGCGACGGGGACGGCGACGTTCCTGGCGGTGACGTGGCGGGCGCGGCCGTGCCCGGCCCTGCCGATGGCCCCGCGCTGGTCGCGCCGACCAGCGCCGCCGGCGATGTCGGCGATGTCGGCTGAGTCGAGGCCGGGGTCGTCCGCGCTGGGGGTGGTGTCGGGCTGGTAGCACCGGGGGACGTGGTGGACGCCGGGGTCGGTGCGTCCCCGCCCAGACGGAGGCTGGAGGCCTGCGGGCGGTGCGAGCCGCCCGCCGTCAGGGCCACCGTGATCCCGGCCGCTACGGCCAGCGCCGCCAGCGCCGCCACCACGGCCGCCGCCCCGGCTAGGCCGCGGT
>DAIOWL010000418.1:0-6296 GCA_036758545.1 Streptosporangiaceae bacterium
CCAGCGGGCTGGCCAGGTAGGCGATGGCCGCGGCGACCTCGTCCGCACTGACCAGTCGGCCCATCGGCTGGCGCGCGTTGAGCGCGGCGCGTTCGGCCGCCGGATCGGGTGCGGCGTCCAGCAGCCGGCCCACCCACGGGGTGTCGGCCGTCCCCGGGGTCACGCAGTTCACCCTGATGCCCTCGGCCACGTGGTCGGCCGCCATGGCCAGCGTGAGCGAGTAGACGGCGCCCTTGGTCGCGCTGTACAGCGCCCGCTGCGGCAGGCCCGCGATGGCCGCGACCGAGCAGGTATTGACGATCGCGGCCTGGCCGCGCTCCCGCGCCGCCTGGCGGAGCAGCGGCAGCGCCGCCCGGGTGGTGCGGACGATGCCGAGCACGTTCACGTCGAGTACCCGGTGCCACTCGGCGTCGTCGTTGTCCTCGACCGTGCCGGCCGCGCCGATGCCCGCGTTGTTCACCACGATGTCGAGCCGGCCCAGGGCCCGTCCGGCCTCGGCGACGGCGGCGCGGACCGCGGCGTCGTCGGTCACGTCCGCCAGAACGGGGTAGAGGTCGGTGCTTTCACCATCCACCTTGACCCGGTCGAGCACGGCCACGCGGGCACCCCGGCCGGCCAGCAAGCGGGCCGTGGCCAGGCCGATTCCTGAGGCGCCCCCGGTGACCAGCGCCGCCAGCCCGGCAAATTCTCCAGATTGCTCCGCCATAGATCCGATCTATAACCCAAAAGCGGTCGCCGGTCCAGAGGCGGCACCCGCCCCGGTCCAGCGGCGGCGCCCGCCCGGAACGCCATGAAACCCGGGATCCAGTGCGTTCGAACGCCGTGGATCCCGGGTTTCATGCGGTTGTGAAGGCCGCGAGCGCCTTAGCCGAGGACCTTGCGGCGGAACTGGCGGACCGCCAGCGGCGCGAAGACCAGGATGATCGCCACGGACCAGCAGACCACCGCGAGCTCGGGGTGCTGCATCGGCCAGGCGTGCACCGAGGCGGCCGGGTTCGGGTTGCCGAACAGGTGCCGGGACGCGGCGGCCAGCGCCGACATCGGGTTCCACTCCGCCACCGGCTGCAGCCAGCCCGGCATGCCCTGGGTCGGCACGAACGCGCTGGACACGAACGTCAGCGGCAGGAAGATGATGAACCCGGTCGCCTGCGCCGCCTCCGGGCTGCGCAGGACCATGCCCAGGCAGACTCCCACCCAGGTGAACGCGTAACCGAACAGCAGCGCCAGCGCGAGCGCCTCGACGACGTCCGCCGCGCCGGTGTGCACCCGCCAGCCGATGGCCAGCCCGACGCAGACCACGACGGCCGCGCCGATGAGCTGGGTGAGCAGTTCGGCGATGGACCGCGCCACCAGCACCGCCCAGCGCGACATCGGCAGCGACCTGAACCGGTCCATCAGCCCGGTGGACATGTCGGTGACCAGCGCGACGGCCACGCCCGGCGCGGTCTGGGCCAGGCCCATCCCGAGCATCCCGCCGATCAGGTACTCGTGGTAGCTGCCGTGGCCGGGCAGCAAGATCGCGCCGCCGAACACGTAGGCGAACATCAGGATGAAGATGACCGGCATGATCGTGACGTCGGCGAGCGTCTCCGGTTCCCGCCTGATCCTGGCGATGCTGCGCTTGGTCAGCACCCACACGTCGGTGACGAAGTGCGATACCGCGCTGCGCTCGTACGTGACGTCCCGTTCCGGGACGAGCTCGGCCGTGATCGCGGTCATGCTGCCACACTCCTTTCCTCGTCGTCGCTGGTGTCTTCGGCCGGGGCGGTGACGTGGCCGGTCAGGGACAGGAACACGTCGTCGAGCGACGCGCGCTGCATGGTCACGTCGTTGACCGGGACCCCGGCCCGGTCCAGGGCGCGCACCACCCGCGTGGTCAGGCCCTCGGCCGCGATGACGGGCACGGACAGCCGCCGCCCGTCCTCGTCCGCCTGGACGCTGCCGGCGGCGTACGGCTTGACCGCGACGATCGCCGCCTCGACGTCCGCGCCCCCGGCCAGCGCCACCTCGAGGTGCTCACCACCCACGGAGGACTTGAGCTGGTCGGGCGTGCCCTCGGCGATCACCGTGCCGCCGTCGATCACCGCTATCCGCCCGGCCAGCTGATCGGCCTCGTCCAGGTACTGCGTGGTGAGCAGCAGCGTCGTCCCCGAGTCCGCGAGCCCCCGTACGATTTCCCAGGTCATAGCCCGGGCGTTCGGGTCCAGGCCGGTGGTCGGCTCGTCCAGGAACAGCACCGACGGATAGCCGATCAGGCTGGCGGCCAGGTCCAGCCGCCGTCGCATGCCGCCGGAGTAGGTCTTGACCGCCCGCCCGGCCGCCTCGGTGAGGTCGAACCGCTCGAGCATCTCGTCGGCGCGGCGCCGGGCCGCGTCCGCGGTGAGCCGGCTCAGCTGGCCGATCATGATCAGGTTGGCCCGGCCGGTCAGGTACTCGTCCAGCGCCGCGTACTGACCGGTGAGGCCGATCATCCGCCGGACCTGAGCCGCCTCGGTCACCACGTCGTGCCCCAGCACCTGCGCCCGGCCCCGGTTCGGGCGCAGCAGGGTGGAGAACACGCGGACGGCGGTGGTCTTGCCGGCGCCGTTGGGTCCGAGCAGTCCGTAGACCGTGCCGGCCGGCACCGTCAGGTCCAGCCCGGCCAGCGCCGTGGTCTTCCCGTAGGTCTTGACCAGTCCTTCCGCCAGGATGGCGGGGGCCTCGCTCATCATCACTCCCCGTTACTCGTACGTTGTACGTTCCAGTACGCTGTACCATAGCAGTACGGTGTACGAGGAAGCAACTTTTATCTCGTCGTCGCCGGGGCGTGACTGACCCCGCTGGTTCGGGCATGCTGGGCGGCGAAAGGAGCAGCAGTGAGCGAGCAGGAGGAGGCGGGCAGGGCGCAGGGCACGGGCGAGCGCGACGAGGAGCAGTGGCCGTTCTTCCGGTACCCCCGTGAGTACCCGAACTCCCCGCGGGCGGCCCGGGAGGCGGCCCGCGAGGAGAAGATCGCCGGGCACGTCCAGCGGCACAGGGCGCGGGGAGCGCAGCCGCCGCGCCGTGACCGCGGGCTGTCCCGGGACGAGATCGTCAGCGCCGCCATCGCCGTGGCCGACGCCGAAGGCCCCGAGGCGATCAGCATGCGCCGGATCGCGCGGGAGGTCGGCGCCGGGGCGATGTCCCTGTACTGGCACGTCGCGTCCAAGGAGGAACTGCTCGACCTGATGCTGGACGCGATCGAGGCGGAGATCGAGGTGCCCGAGCCGACCGGCGACTGGCGCGCCGACCTCGGCGCGTTTGCCCACCGGACACGCGCCGCGCTGCGGCAGCACCAGTGGGCGGTGGAGTTCATCGGCACCAGGCCGCCGTCCGGGCCGAACGACGTGCGGAACCTCGAGCGCCTGCTCAGCCTGCTCGACGGGATCGGCGTGGAGGATTACCAGGTGGTCATGGGCATCTTCATGACCGTCGCCACCTTCGTCATCGGCGCGGTGATCCGCGAGGCCCAGGAGGTGCGCTTCCAGGCCGAGCAGGAGCGGGTCGAGGCCAGCATGACCGCGGAGGAAGTCCAGGCCGAGCATGAGCGCTTCCGCAGCTGGTTCGAGTCGTCGGGCCAGTACCCGCACATCGCCCGGCTGATGAAGGCCGGCATCGACCCGGACGACCCGGCCACCAGGGACGAGCGCTTCCAGTTCAGCCTGGACTGCGTCCTGGACGGCGTCGCCGCCCGCATCGCGCTCGCCGCCCCGCCCGGCCCCAGGCCCGAGATTCAGCCCGAGTGGCTAGCTTCCGATGAGGGGCCCCGGGAGTGACACCGCTGTTAGGAACGGCCCGCGGCCTTGGCCCGCCGAACGGCCTCGGCCACGCCCTCGGTCCACGGGTCGCCGTGCCCGGGCAGTATCAGGTCCGCGTCGATCCCGAGCAGCGCGTCCAGCGAGGCGAGCGCCTGGGCGCCGTCCTCGTTCAGCCCGTCCGGCATGATCTGCGGGCCGATCCGGCCGGTGAGCGCATTCTCCGTGGCCAGGACGTCGCCGGTGACCAGCGCCCCGTAGCTCTCGAACAGCAGCGCCGCGCTGCCCGGCGTGTGACCGGGCGCGTGCACCGTCCGCGGCCGGCCGGGCACGTCGATCTGCTCGCCGTCGCCGAACGTCGATACCTCCACTATCGGGATCATCCGGCCGCCGCCGCGGCGCATCAGGGAGATCGTGGTCCGGTAGAACGCCGCCCGGAACAGGTAGGACGTGATCTTGCCGTCGCGCTTGCCGGTCTGTCCGGTGCGCGCGGCCTGCTCGTCGGCGCGGTGGATCCACACCTGCGCGCCCGCCTCGGTGCGGGCCCGTTCGGCGAACCCGGTGTGATCCGGGTGCGCGTGGGTGAGCAGCACCGCGTCAACGTCCGCCAGCTTGGCCCCGAGCCCGGCCAGCGAGCTCGCGAAGTACGCCCAGTCGCCTGGTGTCCCGGCGTCGACCACGGTGTACTTGCCGGATTCCTCGATCAGGTAGAAGTTCGTGACGCCCTGCGTCAGCCGGTGGATGCCCTCGTTCACCTGCACTGGCCTTGCCTTCCCGTCCGTGCTGCCCCCGACTCCTCGACGCTACCGCCGTCAGGGTCGCCTCGTCATCGGACGAATGACTGATCCCCGTTAGGCTGACAACGTGGCTGAACAGGCGGACCCGGACCCGTTGCCGGACGGGACCGCCGATGTCTGGTGGGCGCACCGCAAGGACGCCTCGGACCGGCTCGCCGCGGTGCTCGACGAGACCGAGCGGCGGCGCTGGGCGGCCTACCGGCGCCCGGAGGACCGCGAGCGGTTCCTGGTCGGCTGCGCGCTGGCCAAGGCGGCGCTCGCGCGGTACACCGGCCGGTCCCCGGCGGACGTGCGCTTCGACCGGACCTGCGCGGTGTGCGGCGAGCCGCACGGCAAGCCGGCCATCGCGGGCGGCGGACCCGGGCATTCGGTCGCGCACTCGGGCGACCTGATCGCGGTGGCGGTGGCGCGGGCGCCGGTCGGCGTGGACGTCGAGCAGGCCGAGGGACGCCGGCATCTGCTCGACGGTGACGGCGATCCCGAGGCGCTGGGGCGCCTGGTGCTGTCCGGGGCCGAACAGGCCGCGCTGGCCTCGGTCCCGGCCGACGGCCGGGCCCGCGCCTTCCTCGTCGCCTGGACCAGGAAGGAAGCCGTGACCAAGGCGACCGGCGACGGGATGCGCGCCACGTTCAGCGAGGTGGTCGTGGCCGCGGACGCCGGACCGCCCCGCGTGACGTCCTGGCCCTATCCGCGGTCCCCGCGGGACGTGTCCCTGCGCGACCTGGCTGCGGACGCCGGGTACGTGGCGGCGCTCGCGGTCATCGGCCGCTGCGAGGCGGTACGGGCCAGGGATGGTTCGGCGCTGCTCGCCGAGTTGAGCCGCGGACGCGTTGTGTAGCGTGGCGGGCGGAGGCGGCTGATGCGTATCGGGTTGTTCGTGACGTGCCTGACCGACACGCTGTTCCCGGACACCGGCAAGGCCGTGGTGACGGTGCTGGAGCGGCTCGGTCATCAGGTGGATTTCCCGGCGGGCCAGTCCTGCTGCGGCCAGATGCACTTCAACACCGGCTACCGCCGGGAGGCGGTGCCGATGGCACGCGGGTTCGCCGCCGCGTTCGGCGGCTACGAGGCGGTGGTCACCCCGTCGGCCTCGTGTGCCTCCATGGTCCGGGAGTACTACCCGGCGCTGGCGGAAGAGGCGGGCGACAACGGGCTGGCCCGGGCGGTGGCCGAGATCGCACCCCGGACCCACGAGCTTTCCGTGTTCCTGACCGGCGTGCTCGGCGTGACCGACGTGGGCGCCTACTTTCCCCACAAGGTGACCTACCATCCGACCTGCCATGGGCTGCGGATGCTCAAGGTGGGGGACGCCCCGCTGCGGCTGCTGCGCGCGGTCCGCGGCCTGGACCTGGCCGACCTGCCGGACGCCGAGGCGTGCTGCGGGTTCGGCGGCACGTTCGCGGTGAAGAACCCCGACGTGTCGGCGGCGATCTGCGCGGACAAGGTGGCGGCGGTCCGGATGAGCGGCGCCGAGGTGCTCTGCGCGGCGGACAACTCGTGCCTGATGCACATCGGCGGGGCGCTGGACCGGCAGCGATCCGGGGTGGCGGTCATGCACCTGGCCGAGATCCTGGCCCGGACCGACGGGCCGTCCCGGTGACCGCGCCCCAGGCGGCCGGGCAGATGCCCACCTATCTCGGCATGCCGTCGTTCCCCTCGGCGGCCAGGACGGCCGTGGCCGATTCCCAGCTGCGGGCCAACCTGACCCACGCCACGCACGCGATCC
>DAIOWL010000419.1:0-5038 GCA_036758545.1 Streptosporangiaceae bacterium
GTGGAGCTCTTCGACATGGTGATGACATATGCGGGTCAGCCGGTTCGGACTGCCCGCGGCCCGGGCACCGTTCCTGGACAGTGATGAGGTGCCGCCTCCAGACGGGACGCCTCCCGGACATGACATGCAGTGGCCGGGTACGGAGCTCCGGCGCTCTGAGTGGTTCGCCGATGTTCGGCAATCCGTGATCGAGCGCCGCCTGATGATGAGCGCTCGCGACTACATCGGGCATCTGTCGACCATCTCGGCTTACCTTGCATTGCCGGCCTCGGACAGAGAGCAGGTATATCGCCGGATCATGCAGGTCCTGCCTGAGACGATCGAGATTGCCGCCGACATCACCGTCCATCTCGCGCGGCGGCGCTGCCAGCAGTAGTGCCTCGGTAATCACGCACCCAATCCATCAGCCAGCCGCGGCGAACCGCTGGGGTGGGGACGGGCCTTGGGCTGGGTGCCTTGCTGCCGTAGCGTTGTCTCCCTGGACCCTTTACCGCAGCGACACCGGGAGCAGGCATGACGCAGACCCCGACTTATCAGGTAACCGACCCGGCGACAGGCGAGGTGACCGAGACTTTCCCCTTTGCCACGGACACGGAGGTGGCGGAGGCGCTCACCGCCGCGACCGAGGCGTTCGCGGCCTGGAGGCTGCGCCCGGTCGCCGAGCGCGCCGCGGTCGTGAAGCGGATCGCCGAGCTGTTCACCGAGCGCGCCACCGACCTGGCCGCGCTGATCACCAAGGAGATGGGCAAGCGGCCCGCGCAGGCCGTCGGCGAGGCCCAGTTCTGCACCGACATCTTCAACTACTACGCCGACAACGGCCCCGGGCTCATCGCCGACAAGCCGCTGCCCGGCCATGACACCGCGCGGGTCGAGTACCGGCCCGTCGGCCCGGTACTCGGCGTGATGCCGTGGAACTACCCGTATTACCAGGTGGCCAGGTTCGCCGCGCCCAACCTGATCGTCGGCAACACGGTCATACTCAAGCACGCGGAAAACTGCCCGACCTCGGCCCTGGCGATCGCGCAGATCATGAAGGACGCGGGCGTGCCGGACGGCGTGTACGTCAACCTCTTCGCGACCCACGAGCAGGTCGCCGCGATGATCGCCGACCCGCGGCTGCGCGGCGTGTCGCTGACCGGCTCCGAGCGAGCCGGCACCGTGGTCGCCGAGACGGCCGGCCGCAACCTGAAGAAGGTCGTCCTCGAGCTCGGCGGGTCCGACCCGTACATCATCCTCGACACCCCCGACGTCGAGGGGGCGGCGGAGACCGCGTGGACCACCCGGATGGAGAACGTGGGCCAGGCCTGCAACTCCAACAAGCGGATGATCGTCATGGACGACGTCTACGACGACTTCGTGGCCGCCCTGGTCAAGCGGGCCGCCGCGATGACGCCGCGCCCGGCGGGCGACGACACCGATGAGGCCTACAGCCCGATGGTTTCCCGCAAGGCAGCGGAGAACCTGCTGGCCCAGGTGCAGGACGCGGTATCGAAGGGCGCCACGCTGCACGTCGGCGGCACGCTCGACGACGGTAAGGGCGCGTACTTCGCCCCGGCCGTGCTCACCGGCGTGACCCCCGAGATGCGGGCCTACCGCGAGGAGCTATTCGGCCCGGTCGCCGTTGTCTACAAGGTCAGCACCGACGATGAGGCAGTCCAGCTCGCCAACGTGGTGGACTTCGGCCTGGGCGGCGCGGTCTGGTCGGCCGACGAGGCGCGGGCGGTCAACGTCGCCGAGCAGCTCGAGGTCGGCATGGCCAACGTCAACACCCCGGCAGGCGAGGGCGCGGACCTGCCGTTCGGCGGCACCAAGCGCTCCGGCTTCGGTCGCGAGCTAGGCCCCCTCGGCGTCGACGAGTTCGTCAACAAGCGCCTGTTCTACGTCGAGAAGTAGTGCTTGACGAGTAACACCCTGGTGCCGTACCGCAGGCCATTCCCGATGGTCCGCGGTGCGGCACCCGTTTGTTCACTGCGGATGAACCGGCTGGTTACACTCGGCGCGCTGCTGCGCTGGCACCGGGGGAGGGATTACATCTCCAGTTGCAGCCTGTCATAGCCGCTGATGCGCAGGCTGGAGGCAAACCCGGTTCGCCAGGCTGACGACACCGGCCGGGGCGGTGGCCACCATGGAATGCAGACCAGGGCGATCCATGGAGGCGCAGGTGTATGACTTTGAGACCGCGATCGTACATACGCGGGTGCGGGGCAGGGGGATCCCAGATATCACCGATGGCGCGGAACACATGACTGACGCCATTCCTGGCGCCCGGGCCGGCCCCCGCAGCCGCTAGCTCTTTGCCAATGCCTCTCCGCGGGCGTCCTGGTCTGCCGCGGTGAGGAACACGGCTCGCCTGCCACCGAAGTCGGCGCAGGCGACGCTGCTGCCGGCATGCCCGTCGCGCGCGATGCCAGCACCCGAAGCGGGCCGGTAGCCCTCGCGGCCGGTCCGGCTGATAGCCGTGCCCGAGAACGGCTCGCCGCGTCTTCGCGCCTTTAGGCCCGCGGCCAGCAGTGGCCGGGCCGAGCCCGCCGGCTGGCCGCCGGCACTGCCAGTGCCCTGATCGGAGGATCGCTCATGAGCTGCCGGGGGCTGATCGCTGCCGTCGCCACGGTCGCGGCCATCCTGTCGGGCGATGCCGGGGCCGGACTGGCTTCCCCCCAGAGCAGGCAAGAGCCGGACCTGGCCGCGTACGACCTGGGCGTCGCCGCAGCGGTCAGATCTGATCTCACCGCCAGCGTTCAGCTCCCCGACGGCGGCCAGGTCTACGTCTTCGGGGACACGCTCGCGGTCAACGGCCAGGTCATCTGCGGCCCGTCCCAGTGCCCGTATGGCTTTCCGCACGACTCGATAGCGATCCAGCGACCCGGAACGGCCACGTTCCGGATGCAATCCTGTGCCGCCACCGCATGCCCCTACGGATGGCAGTGGGTGCCGAACTGGCCGGATGGCAGCTACTTCTGGATGGCCGCGCCCGCCGTGGAGGGCAACAGCCTGTACGTCATCGGGGAACGCATAAGCCGGTCGGCCGGAGCGGTCGAGGGCGAGTACACGGCCAGATTTACGGTCGGCGCCGGCGATGCCCTCACCTACCAGGGCATCACGGCGCTCACCGGCGCGGCGGACGACTCCCAGTGGGGGTCAGCCACGCCTGACCCCGGCGGCCGCGGGTGGTGGCTGACCGGCACCCGCACCACCGGCGGTACCGGCTGCGTCGCGGACTGCAAGACCATGGACACCGCTTATGTCCCGCTCGACGCCATGACGCATCCCTCAGCCTGGCGCGTTCAGCTCGGCGTGCTGCCCGCCGGCGAGGGTTATGACCTGGGAACGGTCGTGAGCATGAGCCACGTCAGCGGTCACGGCTGGGTCGCCTACACCAAGCGCGACGACATCACCGGCAGTGTCCTGGAGCGGCTCAACGCCTGGCACGTCACCGGGCCCTGGCACGTCGCCGCCCAGCGGTGGCAGGCCAGGCCCGCGCCCGGATGCGCATGGACCTACTCGGCCGAGACCCACCCGGCCAGCCCGGCTCCCCCCGGCACAATGCTCGTGTCATGGGCCAGCAACCACGATGACCCTGGCACGACATGCGACATGCAGCCCCAGTTCACCGACCTGCCCATTGGCTCACCCCCACCCCGTGCAGACGGCTCGGGATGCTGCCCGCCCGCTCACGGAGATAATCGGTACCCGTTACGGCTCCGGACTGAGAGAATCGTGCCCGGTGTCTCTCGAATGAGCGGAAGGGAGGTGCGGTCGATGTCAGATCTGATTCCCGCGCCTTCCGCCGACCGCTGACACCTGGCGGCAGGCGCCACGTACCACGTGGAGAAATGCCGTGAGTTCTACCATCTGCAACATCACGTTCGACTGTGCCGATCCGTCGGCGCTGGCCAGATTCTGGGGGCAGGTAACCGGGTTGCCAGTGATCGAGGAGCCCCAGCCGGGATATCCGGATTCCGCCGTGGGCGACAGCCGGCCGCGACTGTACTTCGTCAAGGTTCCTGAGGGAAAGATCGTCAAGAACCGGGTGCACCTGGACATCATGCCGAACGACCGGACGCAGGACGAGGAGATCGCCCGGCTTATCCGGCTCGGCGCCGCCATCGTCAGCGACCAGCGGCCTGACGTCGGCTGGGTGATCATGGCCGATCCCGGGGGCAACGAGTTCTGCGTCGAGATGAGCCGCGCCGAGCTCGACGCCGCCCTGGCGGCCGAAAGCTCCGGATAGGCGCAGTCAGAGCTCCCTGACTGGCGTGATCTGCGGGGCTTCGGCGGCCATGCCATCGTGGCTGCCGGAGCCCCGCGGGGGCGCCGTAGCGGAAAAGATCAGCAAGTCGAGGATTCTCACCTCGGTGAGCCTGAGATTGCGCCTCGCGAGCTCCTGCCGGACCGCCCGCACCGCCGGCCCGTTGCGGTCGAGGTCGCGTTCGTAGCCGCGCACGAGCTCGAGCGCACGCTCCCCGAACAGGACCTTGGCCCCGAGGTCGTCGTCCTCCAGGTACTTCCGGACGACGCTGTCGAGCAAGGGGATCAACGCCGGGCGCTTCGGGTGCAGCGTCTTCGTCATCTTCGCGAAGCCGATCCCTGGAATGCCCGCGAACGCGTCGAAGAGCTGCCTTAGCGGCCGCCACGGCACCGAGCTCGCCCCTCCGGCCAGCGAGGCATCGAAGGCGATCGCCTGCAGGGCCGGCTCGATTGTCCCCCGCCGCTCCAGGACCGCCTCGATCTCGGCCGCTGAGATGCGAGCGCCGCCCCGGTTCGCCAGCCTGAGGTCAGCCTCGCCGAACGACGCCGAACGCGAAGGATCGCTGACGTCGAAATGCCAGGGGCCCTTCAGCAAGCCGAGCACGGCGCTGAGGGGATCGCTGACCACGACGCCATTTCGCAGGACGACCGGCGGGAACGAAGGCGTCGCCACCGGCTCAGCGTACCCGCCGATTGACATCACCGGCGCGGCCACCTGCAATGATGAGGTGGGCGACAGTACGCGCGATGCGGATGCCGACGTCATCGTGTCCGGGCGCGAACCGCGGCG
>DAIOWL010000419.1:5138-6280 GCA_036758545.1 Streptosporangiaceae bacterium
TGCCCGGTGCCGCCCGGGCGCAGTTCACGGTGTCCGCCGTCCTAGCCGGGGGGACGCCGGGAACGGTCTACGACCTGATCGGGAGTGACTGCTCGACCGGGGACCCGCGGCCCGACGAGGTGTGGGCGACCGGGCTCGCCCGCGCGGACGGCACGGCCGACCTGACCGGTTATACCTGGACCGCGGCAGTGGCTCACCTGTACTGGATGGCTCTGGACCCCTCGCCGGCCGGCCCGGTGCCGGGCCTGCACGGGCATTTCGCCGCGGGCACGGCGACGCCGTTCCGGCGCGGTCAGGCGCCGTGCACCATCTCGCCATGAGAACTCCGGTCGCGATGACCAGGCTCAGGCCTGCGCGCGGGGGTCCCAGATATACGGAGTGGTACGGGCGAGGCGGCTGAATCCGAGGCGGGCCAGGATCGGCTGGCTGTCCGGGGAGGCGTCGACGAACAAGTAGCGGTAGCCCCGGGCCGCGGCCAGCCGGGCGCGGTAGGCGATCAGGGCACGGTAGATGCCCCGGCCGCGCCAGCTAGCCAGGGTTCCCCCGCCCCACAAGCTGGCGAAGCTGGAACCGGGGAGGAACTCGATCCGTGCCGAGCAGACCGGCTGGTCCCCGGCCATCGCCACCACCATGGCCACCGCCTCCGGGCGGTCGCGCAGCTGGGCCAGCAGTGACCGGCGCAGCCGGGAGCTATCGGTCCCGAATACCCGCTCGTGCACATCGGTCAGCAGGCCGACGCCGGCCTCGTCGGTAACCGGCAGCAGCTGTAGCCCGGGCGGCAGGTCCACCTGCGCCGGTACCGAGGAGACCTCGGTCACCATCAGCGACTCCTCGCCCTCGGCGGTAAAGCCGGCCGCCACCAGCCGCCGGTCCAGATCGGGCGGGCGATCGTAGTCGTACAACTTCCATTCGAAGGCCTCGTCCCGGGCCGCGAAGTAGGCAACCTGCTCGGTGATCACCGCGTCCGCGTCCGCGTCATCCAGCCTTGACCAGGCGATTCCCGACCAGCCTCGGCCATCCGCGCCCACCCAGCGCACGACCAGAGGGCCGGTCTCGATCCGTGCCCCCGACCCGTCCGGCCGGGCATTGCGGCGGACCTCGGCGTCGAACGCGGCCAGCACCCGGTCAGTCTCCACCCGCCT
>DAIOWL010000420.1:0-6274 GCA_036758545.1 Streptosporangiaceae bacterium
GCCTGGGCGGCGGAGCATTACCGTCCGGATGAGGTGGTCTCGTCGGACCGGCTGCGCGCACTGGTGGGAAGCGGCGAGCACGACCTGGATGCGTCGGCCGACGCTTTCGCCCTGCTCGACCAGATAGTCGCGGCCCGGCTGCGCCGCGGCCTGACCGCCGTGGTGGACACGCTGGGCCTCGACCCGGTGCGGCGCGGCAGCTACCTGGCGCTCGCGAGGAGCAGCGGCATGCCCGCCGTAGCCGTGCTTGTCGACACCGATCCGGCGGAGTGCCGCCGCCGGAACCGTGCCCGCGGCATGCCGGTGCCGGCACCTGTGCTGGCGGGCCAGCTGCGGCGGATGCGGACGGCCGCCGACGAGATCCGCGGCGAGGGATGGGACCTGGTGACAACCGCCGGGCAGGCCCGGCCCGAGGCCTCGCACACCCCGGGCGCCACGATGGCGGCTAGCCAGCAGCGGCAGCGGCCGGTCCGGATGGGCCTGGTCCTGCAGGTGTCTCGATTTCCCTGGGATGAGGACCCGGGCGGGCCTGCGCGCTGGCTGGCGGCGGTGGCGCGCGCCGCGGCCGAGGCGGGCCTGCAGGGGATCGCGCTGATGGACCACCTGATCCAGATCCCCCAGGTTGGCCGGGCCTGGGAGCCGATCCCGGAGCCGTGGGTGACACTCGGGATGCTCGCGGGCCTGGAGCCGGGCCTTCGCCTGGGCACGCTGGTCACTCCCGTGACGTTCCGCGCACCTGGGATCTTGGCCAAGACCGTGGCCACGCTCGACGTGCTGAGCGGCGGACGATCGTTCTGCGGCATCGGGGCCGGCTGGTGGCAGCGCGAGCACGCCGGGTTCGGCCTGCCGTTCCCGCCGGCCCGGGCCAGGCTGGACGAACTGGAGTCGGCCATCGAGACGATGCGCGCCCTGTGGCAGCCCGGCACCAGGCCGTACCGCAGCGAGCGGGTCTCGCTGCCGGAAACCACCTGCTACCCGCGGCCGGCGTCGCGGATTCCGGTCATCGTCGGCGGCAGCGGCGAGAAGCGAACGCTGGCCATCGCCGCCCGGCTCGGTGACGGCTGCAATCTTCCCTCGGACGTCAGCACGCTGGACCGCAAGCTCGCCGTCTTCCGCGAGCACTGCGTGGCGGCCGGGCGTGACCCGGCGCAGGCCGAGGTGACCGTGCTCGACATTCCGGTCATCGGCCGCGACCGTGAGGATGCCGCGGCGATCGTGGAGAAGCTGCGCGGCCGGACGACCGCCGCCGCCTTCGCCCAGCGCCACCACGCCGGCACCGCCGACGAGCACATCGGGCGCTACCGGTTGCTGGCCGACCGTGGCGTGAAGACCGTCTTCGTCTCTCTCCCCCACCTGGCCGACCCCGAGGACATCGGCTGCCTCGCCCCGGTGGCGGCCGCGTTCGCCTGAGCACTGAGTCCGTCAGGCACGTTCCAGGCCCTCGAGTCCATCGGCCATTGAGCGGAACAGCGGGTCAGTGAAGCTGGTCAGGGCCGCATACACCGTGTTGATCTTCTGGTAGGCGCGGGCGGCCTTTGTGCCGGGAGCGAACTCGTCGCCGACGGCGACCATGGCCGCGGTGGCCTGGTCCCAGTCCGGGTAGACGCCGTGGCCGACCGCGGCGCAGATGGCCGCACCGAGCCCCGCGGCGTCGTTGATCGCGGTGCGCCGAGCGGGGCGGTCGAAGACGTCGGCGACGATCTGCATCATCAGGTCCGAGCTTGACCCGCCGCCGGACACGAGGACCGGCGAGAGCCGGCGCCCCAGCGCCTGTTCCATCGCCGCGGTGTGGTTCGCCATCGTCAGGGCGATGCCCTCGAGGATCGAACGGTAGATGTGGGCGCGGCCCTGGCTGCCGTCGAAACCCAGCAGCGCGCCTCGCCGCCAGGCCGCGTGGCCGGGAGCGAGCCAGTCCGGCAGCGTCAGCAAACCGTTGCTACCAGGCGCGAGCTCGCGGGCCTCCGCGTTGAGGATGTCCTCCAGGCGTGCCGCTCCCGCTGGCGGTTCCTGGCCGTGCGAGCCCTCCAGCACGGTGCGGAACCAGCTCACCGTCCACATGCCGCGGCGGATCCCGGTGCTCTCGTACAGGTAGGTTCCGGGCCGTGCCGCGAAGTTAACCCAGTAACTGTCGCCTGCGCTCCGGGAGGAGGAGCCGATGGTCATCGCCGCGATGTAGGTGCCCAGCGACAGCATCACGCCACCGTCCTTCAGGCCACTGCCCAGCGCCTCGACGGCCTTGTCGTTGGCCGTGGCGTACACCGGCAGGCCGGCCGGGATACCCGTAGCTCCCGCCGCGGCGGGGGTCACCTCGCCGAGCCGGCCGCCGGGCGGGACCAGGTCGAAGAGCATGTCGCGGGCCATGCCGGTGGCGGCGTACGCGGCGGGATCGCCCGACCAGGCGGCCGTGTCCTGGTCGATCGGCCAGACGCCTTGGTAGTTGGCCGCGGCGTCGGTGAACTGGCCGGTCAGGCGGTGGGTGATGTAGCCGGAGGAGGTGGTGACGTAGCGGACCAGGGGGTTGCTGGGCTCGTAGGGACGCGAGACCCGCTCGTCCATCCAGCTCAGCACCGGCTCGGCCAGGCTGCCGTCCGCCGCCAGCAGGGCCCGGCAGAACCGGATGGTGCACAGCCCGACCGCCACGATGTCAGCCGGGTCGCCGGCGAACCCGGCCAGGGCGGCGCGGCAGGCGTCCCGGATGGAATCCCAGATGTCGTCACCGGGATGGATGGCATGCCCCGGCACCGAGGTGTCGTACGGCTCGAGGCGGCGGCGGGCCGAGGCGACAGGACGACCCCGCGTGTCGAAGATCGTCACCTTGGTGCTCTGTGACCCGTTGTCGATGGCCAGCAGGTAGGACGTCATCACGGTTCGAGCGGGAAGATCGTGCCCGCGTTCATCACGCCCTCGGGGTCGAACGCGTGCTTGAGGGTCGACAGCAGGTAGTAGGCGCTGCCGTGCTCCTGTCGCACCCACGGCGTGCGGTATTTGCCGATCCCGTGGTGGTGCACCATCGAGCCGCCCGCCCGCAGGGCTTCGGTGACGATTATCGCGTTCAGCGGCTTGTGGTAGACCTCGATCTCCTCGCGAGGGCTGCACCTGATCGTGTAGTCGTAGACGAAGTAGAGGTTCGTCCCGGTCTGATAGCTGTGCGAGGAGTGCGCCCCGACCATGGTCAGGTCACCGGCCCGTGGGAACTCGCTCCGGACCCGGCTCATGACGGCGTCGAACAACTCGCTGACCCGTGACCAGCTGACGGAGACTTCGGTGGTGAATCCGAGGTGGGCGCGGGAGAGCATGTCGGCCTTCTCGGCGTCGATCTTGTCCTGGCCCCAGTTGAGGTTCTCGAACCACTGCCGGATCAGGTCGTTGTCGACGCGCTCGTGCGGGCGTTCGGCGAAGAGCTCCTCGATCGCCTCGGCTGTGGCATCGGCTATGCCTCTCGGTCCCTCCGCGACGAGCACGACGACGTTTTTCCCCTGGTAGAACCCGGCGAAGTGCTGCCGGGCGTCCTCGGGCGAGTAGACCCGGCACACCGAGGGGCGGTATCCCGCGGTGATCAGCTCGCGGATGGCCACGATGCCATCCGCGAAGGTGTCGACCAGGAAGCCGAAGTACCGGTTGTTCTCCGGCTGGTAGCGGAAGAGCTTGACCGTCACCTCGGTGATGAAGCACAGCGCGCCCTCGCTGCCGATGACGACGTGACGGATGTCCGGGCCCGCGGCCCGGCGGGGCACGTTCTTGATGCGGGTGACCGTCCCGCCCGGGAAGACGCTTTCCAGGCCGACGACCATGTCCTCGATGCCGCCGTACAGGGTGGAGAACTGGCCGATCGACCGGGTCGCGACCAGCCCGCCCATCTGGGCGAGTGGCTTGGACTGGGGTGAATGCCCGGTGGTCAGGCCCTGGGCGCGCAGGGTGTCCTCCAGTTCCTGCAGGCGGACGCCGCACTGCGTGGTGGCCATCATGTCGACCGGATCGATCGACAAGATCGCGTTCATCCGCGACCCGTCGACCACGAGGCTGTCCTCGACCACGGTCTCCAGGCCGCCCTCGGTGGCGGTCTGTCCGGTGCGGGGAACGAGGTTGACGAGGTGCTCCGCGGCGAAACGCAGGATGGCCGCGACGTCCTCCGTCGAGGACGGATAGACGATCGCGGCCGGGATCGGCCCGTCATAGATGCCATGGACGGAGGTGTACTTCCTGAACCGGTCGACGCTGGCCGCCCTCAGTTGCTCGCCGCCGGTCTCGACGGCGCCGGGCCCGAGCAGTTCGGTCATCGCCTCGATGATCGACTGGCGGTTCAGCGGGGATCGGGATGGGGCCATGTCAGTACTGCCCTCTTTTCTTTCCGATTTAGTTCCGAACGGTCATGGCGTTGCGCCATTGTCCCGGGAACCTGGTTTAGCGGACGAGGTAGCCCCCGTCGACGACCAGCACGTGGCCGTTGACGTAGTCCGAGGCCCGGCTGGCCAGGAAGACGGTGGCTCCCATCAGGTCGGCGGTCTCGCCCCAGCGATCGGCCGGGATGTGCTCGATGACGCGGCGATTGGCGGCGGGATCGGCCCGGGTCGCTTTGGTGATCGGTGTCGCGACGTATCCCGGCGCGATGGCATTGACCTGGATGTTGTAGGTCGCCAGCTCGTCACAGTAAGCCTTGGTGAAGCCCACGATCCCGGCTTTGCTCGCGGCGTAGGCAGGCGAGTGCTTACCGCCGAGGAAGGAGAACAGCGAGGCGATATTGATGATCTTGCCGGATCGCTGCCCGATCATGAACCTGCTGGCCTCGTGGGCGAACTCGAAGGCTGCGGTCAGGTTGACCGACACCATGGGGTCCCATTGCTCACGGCCGAACTTCCCCACGTCCGACAGCAGGTTGATGCCGGCCGAATTGACGAGGATGTCGACCGAGCCCAGCGTCTCCACGCAGCGCTGCACGATGGCCGCCGGAACGCCTGCCTGCGTGATGTCGGCCACGGCGAACTCCATCCGGCGTCCGGCGCGCTCGATCAGCCGGCGGGTCGTCCCGTCGTCGTCGGCCAGGCCGACGGCGAACACGTCCGCGCCCGCCTTGGCCAGGGCCAGCGAGAAGGCCCGGCCCAGGCCGGTGTTGCCGCCGGTGACGAGAGCGTTCCGCCCGGCGAGGGAGAACAAGTCAAGGCTGAAGTCAGCGATATCCATGGGTCGGCTGCCATCCGAGGTGAGAAGTGGGCTAGGTCGCAACAGATCGGCCGGATGACGCGTCTTCAGGGTAGGCCCGAGGTGGTGGCATGCATCTGGACGATGTATTGACGGAGTTGGTCGAGCATTGCGGTGACCGGCTGCTGCGTGTGGCATATCAGCTGACCCATGATGCCGCAGCGGCGCAGGATCTGGTGCAGGAAGCGCTGCTGCGCGTCTACCAGTCGGTACGCCATCGCGGTCTCGCGCCGGAGGACTGGTACGCCTACTTGCGCCGTGCGGTGATCAACGAGTACGTCCGCACTCGCCGGCTCCGCAGTAGTACCGAGATCGTGACCGACGTGGTGCCCGAACGGCCCGCGGCCGGGTGCCTGGAAGACCGGGCCGCCGATCATGCGGAGTTGTGGGCCGCGCTCGGGGCGCTCAGCGAACGGCAGCGCGCGGTGCTTGTGCTGCGTTACTACGAGGGCCTCGCCGACCCTGAGATCGCCACCCTGCTCGGCTGCCGGGGGGCGACGGTGCGCAGCCTCGCCAGCCGAGGGCTCGCGGCCATGCGGCCACTGGTCGCGGCCGTCAGCGCCAAGGAGGAGCCGACGTGAGCAAGCTCGAGGACGACATCAGCCGGGCGATGGCCGGGCACGACCACGAGGCGCCGCGGCCGGCGGATCTGCTCCGCGCCCTGGAACAGGCGTCCCCGCCCCGGCGCCGCCCGGGTTGGTACGTACCGTTCACGGTCGCGGCCGCCGTCGCCGCCGTGGTGGCGGGTAGCGTATGGGCCGGCGGCCTGCTGGGTGGCCACAAGCCGGTCCGGGCCGCCGGAGGGGCCAGCCCGGTCCAGCGCCTGTTGTCCTGCCCGGCGAGCTACGCTCATCAGGCCCCCTGGGTGCCGGCCAAGCCGGCCGGCATCGACGGCCGCTCCCGCCTGGTGCCGCAGATGACGCCTAGTTCGGCGCTGCTCTGCGCCTACCGCGGCAGCAACACCGCGAAGCAGCAGGCCGGGTGGGCGCTGTCGGGGCGGCGGTCGCTGGCCGGCGGACTCGCCAGCCTCGCCGGCCAGCTCACCTGGCAACCACACAGTCAACCGATCGCCTGCACG
>DAIOWL010000421.1:0-4480 GCA_036758545.1 Streptosporangiaceae bacterium
ACGGTCCCGCGCAGCGTGACCAGGCCGCCGGCGGCCGATACCTCGATCGCCGAGCTGCCCACCCGCGGATCCCAGCACAGCTCGGCGACGACGTCGCGCCGCAGGTCATCGTCTGTCATGGTTGCCTCGCTTCCCCCCTCCGACAGCCCACGTTACGGTCGGCCCGCCGGGCACCGCATCCATGAAAGTCCCTAGTCATTCCGGGAAGTCGACTCCCCCGGCGTGGCCCGGTTATGCCATCTGCCTGTCGCGACCGCCGTCAGACAGCGCCCTGGCTGTCGACGCTGTGTCAGGGAGTCGGTATCTCAGCGCTGATGCGGGTGGGGCCGCCGGGCGGGCTGACGACGGACAGGATGCCGCCCGCCGCCGTGCTCGCCTACCTGCAGGGCTGAACGGCCGTTATTTTAGAGACGTGAGTGTGCTCGATCGGTTCCGCCTTGACGGCCGGGTGGCTGTGGTCACCGGCGCCGGGCGAGGCATCGGGGCCGCCACGGCCGTCGCCCTGGCTGAGGCGGGAGCCGATGTCGTCATCGCCGCCCGCAGTCCTGATCAGCTGGAAGCGACCGCGACCGCGATCGAGGCGGCCGGGCGAGCCGCGCACGTCGTGATCGCTGATCTCAGCGACACCGCTCAGGCGGCCCGGCTGAGCGGTGCGGCTCGCGAGGCGTTCGGCCGCCTGGACGTGGTCGTCAACAACGTCGGGGGCGCCGTCCCGCGGCCGTTCCTCGATACCACGGCCGAGGCATTGGAAGAGGCTTTCCGTTTCAACGTCTCGACCGCCCACGCACTGATCACGTCGGCGATCCCGCTGATGCTCGAAAACGGCGGCGGCTCGGTGATCAACATCTCCAGCGTGCTGGCGCTGATCTCCGGCCGGGGCTTCTTGTCGTACGGGACGGCCAAGGGTGCGCTCGCCCGCTACACGGAGCTCGCCGCGCAGGACCTGGCCCCACGTATCCGGGTCAACGCCATCGCCGCCGGCACCATCGCCACGGCGGCCACCGAGGTGATTACCGCGGATGCCGGACTCCGGTCGCGGGTCGAGGCGGCCACGCCGCTGCGCCGGCTGGGCACCGTGGATGACGTAGCAGCCGGCGTGTTGTACCTGGCCTCACCCGCCAGTGCCTACCTCACCGGGACCGTGCTGGAGGTGCACGGCGGGCTGCAGGCGCCGAACACCCAGCAGCCACTCCCGGATCTCTAGAACCACGACCCCCACGCGCCGGGCCGCTGGAACGCCATGAAACCCCGGATCCAGGGCGTTCTGACGCCGTGAAAGCCGGGTTTCATTGCGTTCGGGAGGCGTCCGGCGAAGCGTTCGGGAGGCGTCCGTGGCGAGCGCGATCGCCGGGGCGCTCTCGGCGACCGCACTCGCAACGCCTTCGGGGCCGACTTCAGGCGATGACGCGGTGGATGAGAGCGCTTGCGTCTGCGCCTCACGGTACGCGTCCGTGCACATGGGCTATGACCGCCATCGCCGGGCGGCTCAGCGCACTTCCTGGATGCGGACCAGGTTGCCCGCGGGATCGCGGAAGGCGCAGTCGCGGATTCCGTACGGCTGCTCGACCGGTTCCTGGACGACCTCGGCGTCGCTGGCCTGCAGCCGCTCGAAGGTGCCGTCGAGGTCCTTGGTGGCCAGCAGGATCCAGCCGTAGGTGCCCTTGGCCATCATCTCGGCGACGGTGCGGCGCTCGTCGTCGGTGAAGCCGGGGCCGATGGTCGGCGGCGCCAGCAGAATGGACGTGCTGGGCTGGCCGGGCGGGCCGACCGTGATCCAGCGCATCGTGCCCCGTCCGACGTCGGTGCGGACCTCGAAGCCGAGGATGTCGCGATAGAAGGCCAGCGAGGCGTCCGGGTCGTCATGCGGGAGGACGCTCGCGTGAATGGTGATGTCCATGCCCGTCAGGCTAGCTGCGGGTCGCTGACCGGCGCTTCTTGATTCCTGACCGGCTTGGTCACCTGCTTGGCCACGCACGGCGGCATCCCCGCCGTCGCGCCGGCGGCCTGGCTCCGGTAGGTGCTGGGCGGCATGCCGACCAGCTCGGTGAAGCGAGTGCTGAAAGTGCCCAGCGACGAGCAGCCGACCGCGAAGCAGACCTCGGTGACGCTGAGGTCGCCACGACGCAGCAGCGCCATCGCGCGCTCGATCCGCCGCGTCATCAGGTAGGAGTACGGCGACTCGCCGTAGGCCAGCTTGAACTCGCGGCTGAGGTGCCCGGCCGACATGTGCGCGCCGCGGGCGAGCGCCTCGACGTCCAGCGGCTGCGCGTACTCCCGGTCGATCCGGTCGCGGACGCGGCGCAGCCGCGCGAGGTCGCGCAGGTGCTGCACTTCGGCTGGCCTGCTGGTCACAGGCTCATCGTATGTCGGGCCGGTGTGCCATCTACGGCCATGGCATTACGATGACAGTGCGCGTTGAGGGCGCGCCCGGGTCCGCGGGAAGGACTGAGTCCGCCTCGTAAGCACGGCTTCTTCACACGAGTGTCGTCTTCTCGGCGCCCCAGTTGCGGACCATGAGGCGCTGGCGAGGAGATGACATGTCGTCTGAGGCGCTTCCGCCGCGGCCTAGCCTGGATCAGCTCCGGCGCCGGGCCAAGGAGCTTCGTGATGCCGCCCGGTCTGGTGATCCGGTCGCGCTGGGCCGGATTACTGTCCGCACGCCGGCGGCGACGCGCGGGGCGGTGACGCTCGCCGCCGCGCAGCTCGCGATCGCCTGCGAACACGGCTACCCCAGCTGGCCCCGGCTCGTGGCCGAGGTTCAGGCCCGGACCGCTGAACTCGGGCAGCGGGCGGACGAGTTCCTGGTCGCCAGCATCCGTGACTGGACCGGGCGGGCGGCCCGGATGCTGGCTCGCGACCGGGACACCACGTGGAATAGCACCCCGCTGGAGTGGGCCATCGTGGGCAGCGGCATGCGGCTCGGCCACGACCCGCACCCGGACTGGCCCGCCACCGTCAGTGCCCTCCTCGACGCCGGCGCCTCCACCGGCGGGATCACCCTGTCACCCGACGATCCCAAACCGCCCAGTCCCGAGGTCGCCGCCCTGCTTCAGGCGTCGCTCGGGCCCGGCTCCCAGCCGGACTGCTGAGCCCACTGGTCCGCGCGCCGGATGACTTCCCAGAAGAAGGGCGCCTTGGCGTCGGTGTAGGCCGCGCGATCGTGGGCGAACTGCGCGGACAGGCTCCGTTTGAGGTTCTCGTAGGCCGCCGCGTCGTCCGCGTGGGTGCGCAGGTAGTCGCGGAACAGCAGCGGGAACTGCTCGGAGAAGCTGCCCGCCCGCCGGACATGGATGTGGGTGCGCGGCTCGCCCGGTGGTTCACGGAAGTACCGCTTGGTGCGCTCGGTGTTGTCCGCGCGGTACACGTAGCCGAGCTGCGTGAGCGGTTCGCGGAAGGGGCCGGCCGGGTCGAGGGCCGCGACCGAGATCTGGATGTCTATCACCGGCTTGGCGGCGAGCGCGGGAACAGCGGTGGACCCGATGTGGTCGATCCGCAGGGCCGCGTCACCCAGCGCGCCGCGCAGCTGGTCACCCAGTTCGGCGAAGCGCCGCGGCCACCGCGCGTCGTAAGGGACGATGCTGACCGCGGATCTCGCGCGGTCAGGCGGCGTCCGCCCGTGGTCGCTTCCGGCCGGGCGCGGCAGCGGCGGATAGCGGTGATCCGATGCGAAGAACCCACGGATCTGCGGCGGCGGGAACGGCCCGCCCCGGTGCAGGTACCGGTCGACGAACCGCTGCGCGCACCGGAGTGCCTCGGCGGCCCGCGCGGTGTCGATCGAGGCCGCGCTCATGGCATCGGCCAGCTCGTCCAGATCGATCATCCGGTAGGCCGGCCCCATCCCTTCGACGATGATGTCGGCGTACTCGTCGGTGACGTGATACGTGAGCTGTCCGTCGTCACGCCGGGCCTGGATGCACACCACGTCGACATACCACTCGTCAATCCAGCCGAAGGGCTCGTAGATCAGCTGAACGCCCTCGTCAAGCAGCCAGAAGACACGGCGCGGACCCCGGTGCGGGCCGGCCAGCTCATCCCGCATCAGCACCCCGCCGACCCGGACAGCCGGGCGGGCCTGCCAGTCGTGCATCCTCCAGGCCACCGCGACCGCCTCAGCCTGCTCGGCCGGAACGCCGTTCACCTGACCGATCCCTTCACTACGCCGGGCGTACCATTCTGGCATGCGCCCGAAGGGAGGCGGCCATGGTCGCGGCGACAGAAATCGGCTTCGTGAGGATGCGGGTCAGCAAGGTGGTCGGGCTCAGCGACGGGGACCGCTTCTGCGAGTTCGTGGTGCTGAACGAACTGGACGGCGACCGCCACCTCGTGATCCAGATCGGGAGTGCCGAGGCGTTCGCCCTGGCTGGCGGCCTGGGCGACGTGGAGTGGGGCCGGCCGATGACCTATCAGTTCATGGCGGAGCTGGTCCGGAGCCTCGGCGGGCGCATCCGCGCGATCCGGCTCGACGCCCTGGTCTCGGGTG
>DAIOWL010000421.1:4580-6260 GCA_036758545.1 Streptosporangiaceae bacterium
CGGAGCCTCGGCGGGCGCATCCGCGCGATCCGGCTCGACGCCCTGGTCTCGGGTGCCTATGCCGCCACCGTGGAGGCCGAGGGGCCGCACGGCGTCGAGCTGGTGGATGCCCGGTCCAGCGACGCCCTGAATCTCGCCGTCCTGGTCGGCGCGCCGATCGTCGTTGCCCTGGAGATGGTCGACGACAGTGACCAGCGCCAGGAGGGTGACTCGGCCGAGGCGGTCCTGATGCGGCGAGCCCTGACCGCTCCCCCGATGACGGTCAAGAAAGCAGAGCGGTAACGGTACGCCCTTAAGGAGCTCGTCTCATGATCTTCATCGTCATCAGCATCGACACCCGCCCGGAGAAGCGGGACGACTTCCTCGCCGGCATTACCCGCTACTGCGCTCAGGTTCGCGCGGAGCCCGGCAACCTGCGCTTCACCTGCTCCGAGGACGTCGAGGAACCCAACCGGTTCGTCGTCGTGGCGAACTACGCCGACCAGGCGGCCGGCGAAGCCCACGTGAGCTCGGAACACGCGCAATGGTTCTTCGGCTGGCTGCCGTCGGTGGTCTCACGAGTCCCGTCGATCGTGTACCAGGAGCTGCCCGGCGCGGGCTGGTCCGAGATGGGCGAGGTACGCCTCGAATCGGCTACCTGACGGGCTACAGCAGGCCGAGTTCGGTGGCGCGGCGGACCGCGGCCTGGCGGGTGTTCACGTCCAGCTTGGTGAAGATGTGCTTGGTGTGGGTGCGCAGCGTATTGACCGACACGAACAGGTGACGGGCGATCTCTGGCCCGGTGAGCTCGGTCGCGAGCAGCCGCAGGACCTCGAGCTCGCGGTCGCTCAGGCCCTCGTCGCTGGAGGGGGCCGCGGCGGCCGCTGGTGCGGCGGCCGCTCGCAGCACGCAGGAGGCATACTCGGCGGACGCTGCGGGGTCTACGGGCTCCGGCCGGCGCTCGGCTGCCCGGAGCAGCTCAGTCATTGGCGGTCCCTCGTCGAGGAAGAGCCGGAGGTAACCGGCTGGGACGCCCTCGGTTAGGGCCGCGGCGAGATCCGGGATCGCCGCGCTCGTGTCGCCGGCCGCGTGCCGGGCCAGCGCCCGGATCATCCGGGCCTCCACGACGCTGCCCGCGCGCCCGGCGGCCTGCGCCGCGTCGACGATCCGGTCGAGCAGGGCGCCGGCCTGGTCGAGGCCGCTCTGGTCCCGGTCGGCCCGGTACTGCCCGATGAGCAGGCGCGCCAGGGTGAGCTGGTTGAACTCGGCTAGAAAGGCCGGCGGATCGGCCGCCGTGACACGGTGCTCGTGCGCCCAGTCCCACGCGTCCGCGAGGCGGCCCTGGGCGATGCGGACCCGCGCCCGCACCGCCGGGATGGGTCGCACATCCGGGAAGAAGCCGGGCAGGTACAGCGGTTCGGCGTCGTCGAGCATCCGCACCGCGCCGTCGAGGTCGCCGCGCGCCTGCAGCAGCCCCGCCATCGCCGTATACCAGCGGTGACGGTTTTCCCGCAGCGACGCCCGGTCACCGAGCTCGCGGGCCAGCTGGAGGTGGTTCGCGGCCGCGTCGAGGTCACCCTGCTCCCGGAGCATGTCGGCCAGGCCGACGTGCAGGTCACCGGTCGTGGACAGCAATGATCCCTCATGCCGTTCGGCCGACGCGAGCGCCCGTTCGTACAGCCGGCGTGCCTCCGCCGGCCG
>DAIOWL010000422.1:0-6256 GCA_036758545.1 Streptosporangiaceae bacterium
GACCTCAGCCTGCCGGACAACCAGTTCAACCTGCAGCTGGCCACCCGGGCGTGGCGGACCCTGCAGGCGCTGCGCCGGTCCTGACCCCGGTCCTTATCCGAATTGGGGATGTGGCCGCCGGGCGCGGTCACGGAGGGTGGGGGCAGATCGCGTCCGCAGCTTATGACAGGAGGTGGCGATGGGTGCCGTAGTGGTGAAATGCGCGAACTGCGGCTACCGGAACCGGGTGCCGGCGGCGGCGGCGGGCGTCCCGCGCTGCGGTCACTGCCACCAGCCGCTGCCCTGGATCGCGGATGCCAATGACGACACCTTCGCCGAGATCGCGGAGGGCGCGTCGATCCCGGTCGTGGTCGACATGTGGGCGCCCTGGTGCGGGCCGTGCCGGATGGTCAGCCCGGCGCTGGAGCAGGTGGCCACCGAACTGGCCGGGCGGATCAAGCTGGTGAAGGTCAACGTGGACGACTCCCCCAAGCTGCAGCAGCGCTTCAACGTGATGGCCATCCCGACGCTGATGGTGCTGCGGCACGGGCAGGTGGCGGCGCAGCGGGCCGGCGCGGTGCCGGCCGCGAGCCTGCGCGCCTGGGTCGAGGAGGTTCTCGGGAACTAGCCGGGCTAGGGATGCGCCCGTACGGCGCTGCCGGGAAGCTGTGATCACGTAGTCGGCTACCAGGGAAGAGCAATGGAGCCCATCGAGACGATCGCCTGGCACGAGATCATCGACCATGGAGAGCTTCACGACTGGCGCGCGGCCCAGCTGGCCCGGCTGGGGCTCCCCAGGCCCCTGGCCGAAGCCGTCGCCGACCACGTGGACTGGCACGAAATCGCCGCGCTGGTACACCGCGGCTGCCGCCCGCGGCTCGCGCTGAACATCGTCCTGTGAACACGGAGGAACCATGCGGTTCTCAGTAAAGGCACACCACCTGCCGCAACGCGTCGCGACAGGAGCGTTCATCCTCAACTCGGGAATCGGCAAGCTGCGCGCGGACGAGGAGGCCGCCGCCCAGCTGCACGGGTTTGCGGCCGGCGCGTACCCGTTCCTGGCCAGGCTCAAGCCGGCCGACTTCGTTCGGCTGCTCGCGGTGAGCGAGATCACCCTCGGCGCGGCCCTGCTGCTGCCGGTTGTCCCGGCCGCGGTGGCCGGCGCGGGGCTGGCGGCGTTCTCCGGTGGCCTGCTCGGCCTGTACGCCAGGACGCCCGGCATGCGCAAGGAGAACAGCCCCTTCCCGACCCAGCAGGGCACCCCGCTGGCCAAGGACGTGTGGATGATGGGCATCGGGCTCGGGCTGGTCATCGACGACCTCACCGACCGCCCTGGCCCGAAGGACTAGGGCCTCGGTTCGTTGACTGCGGATATGCCCCGGCCTATGCTCGAACGGTCTTCCGCCGAATGGTCGTGATGTCGTGCCGAACCGCGTTGGCCTGGGGATCGGTGGACTCGAAGCCGAGCCGGGCGATCATATCTGCGGCGTGTTCTCCGGTGATCAGGAACGGGATCAGGTCCTGATCCCGTTCCTGCAAGCAGGCCTGGCGTCAGGCGACAAGTGCATCTGCGTCGTCGACGGCACCTCTCCGGGAGAGATCGTCGCGACCCTCGGGCCGGGCGGCGAGGCTGCGGCGCTGACCGAGGGCAAGCAACTCGAGGTCATCGGCGCGGCTGACATGTACCTGCGGTCGGGCCGGTTCTCGGCCGATGAGGTGATCGGAGCCTGGAAGGCCGCGATATCCGACGCGATGTACGCCGGGCAGTTCGACGTCGTGCGCGCGGTGGAGACGTGGTCGCGGCGCGACGTCCTGCCCGACATGCAGGAGCTGCTGATGCTCGAGTCCGAGATGAACCGGTACCTGCCCCTCTACCCGCAGGTCATCGTGTGCCTTTACGACATCGACCGATTCGGCAGCGGTGCCCTCTACAACCTGGTCATGACGCATCGCCGGATGTTGATGCGCGGAATGCTCATCGAGAACCCGTACTACCTGACACCCGACGAGGTCCTGGCCAGGACGGTGCCGCGCGAAGCCGCCACCGCGAGTCCGACAACCGAGGAAGCGGAGAAATGGTACTCCGACGTGATGACTGGCTAGATGTCGCCCGCAAGGTCGACTGGACTCCCCGCTACGTCGACGAGCGGGAACTCTTCCCCGAGGAGATCAGCGGCCGCCCCTGGCTGACGCAGGACGCGTGGCGCGACTGGAACGAGGTCTACCGCACGACCTACCGCGAGTACGTCGCGAACCAGCGGGAAAAGGACGCCGCCGTGCTCGGGGTGCGCGCCGCGCTCAGCAAGCCCCGCCTGTTCGACGACCTAGACCCCGGATGGGTTCAGCTGGTCAAGTTCCACAACGGCGCGGTCGCCCTGGCGGAGTACGCGGGCGCGGTCGCCGAGCTGCGGATGGCCCGCTTCGGGCGCGACAGCGCCTGGCGGACGATGGCGACCCTGGGTGCGCTCGACGAGATCCGCCACACCCAGATCCCGTTGCTGATCGGCCACGACCTGCTGGCCTACGACGGCAACTTCGACTGGACCCACAAGGCGTTCCACACCAGCGAGTGGGTGATTCTCGCCGCCCGCCACTTGTTCGATGACATGTTCCTCGCCGCCGATGCCATCGACCTCGCGATCCAGCTCAACTTCGTGTTCGAGACCGGATTCACCAACCTCCAGTTCATGGCGATGGCGGCCATGGCGGACCGGGCCCACCATCACCTGTTCGAGAAGACGGTGGCGAGCATTCAGACCGACGAGGCCCGCCACGCCCAGATCGGCCATCCCGTGATGCGGACGCTGCTCGAGAACGGCTCGCGCGAGCGGGCTCAGTACCTCATCGACAAGATGTGGTGGCGATGCTGGCGGCTGTTCCTGGCGCTGAGCGGAACCGCCATGGAGTACCTCGCCCCGGTCAGCGCGCGGACCCGCTCGTTCAAGGAGTTCATGACCGAGTGGGTGACCGAGCAGTTCATGAAGAACCTGGCCGAGTTCGGCCTGGACAAGCCCTGGTTCTGGGACCTGTTCACCGAAGAGCTCGACTACGCGCACCACAGCTTCCAGCTCGGCCTGTACACCTACCGGACCACGCTGTGGTTCGACGTCGCGATGCCCGACCGGGCCGAGCGCGAATGGCTGAACCAGAAGTACCCCCGGTGGGAGGAGACCTACGGGGGGCTCTGGGACCAGCTCGAGCGGCGCTGGGAGGCAGGCGGCGAGGCCAATACGCTGTCCTACGGGCTGCCCGCGCTGTGTAATCTCTGCCAGCTCCCGGTGTTGTTCATCAGGCCCGGGCGGAACACGGCGTGCACCCTGGAGCTGGATGGCCGCCGCTACCTGTTCTGCTCCGAGCCGTGCCGCTGGATCTTCGAGCAGGAAAAGTCGCGGTTCGCGGATCACAAGAGCGTGGTCGATCGCATCGTCGCCGGACAGGCGCCGGGCAAGCTCACCGACCTGCACAAGTGGATGGGACTAGAAGCGCCCGTCGAGACCGGCAGGGACCTGCGCCGCGGCCTCGACCCGTGGCGCCTGGACCCCGTTCCGACGGCTTGAGGATGTCACGATGCGCGTCTACCTGTTCGGCTTCGCGAGCGACGACTTCGTGGGCCGCGTCATCGTCACCCCGGACGAGCGCACCGTGGCGCAGCTGGCCGGCCAGCTGGTGGCCTGGGGCCTGGCGCCCGAGCGGGACGGATCTCTCACCGTGCGCAACGAGGCCGGCGACATCCTCGATCCCGCCGTAACCATCGCCCAGGCCGGGCTCGGAAACGGTGACATCTTCAAGGTCGAGCGGAGGTGACGACACTGTGGCGGTGTGGCGGTACGCCGGGACGCTGGACGACATCTGGGCGGGCGAGATGCGCGCCGTGAACCTCGGAGTCATTGACGTCCTGCTGTGCAACCTCGACGGGATGCTGGTCGCCTACGCGAACCGGTGCCCGCACCTTGCCAATCCGCTTTCCGAGGGCGTCTTCGATGACGGCGTCCTGACCTGTGCCGCGCACGAGTGGGAATTCGATGCGCGGACCGGCCGCGGGCTGAACCCGGCCAGCGCGTGCCTGCACCGCTACCCGGTGCGACTCGACGGCGAGAAAATCTTCGTGGGCATAGCGGAGGACGAATGAACACTTCCGGGGACCTCGGGGTCGAAGGGGTGGGCCCGGTGCTGCACGCGACGCCGTTCGCGCGGTCGGTCGTCTCGGTCATCGAGGAGGAGAACACGCACGTGCTCGTCCAGGACGAGGGGGCATACCTGCGCGTGCTGTCTCCCCGGGTCTGCCGGCTGTCGCGGGCGGGACTCGAGGCCGCAACGGGCTCCGCCATCCGGTTCCCCGGTGACCTCGAGGTGGTGATGTCGTCGTTCGCGGGTGTCATGCAGCTCACCGAGGACGATGCGGTCTGGCGGCTCGCAGGCGAGCCATCAGCGGTTACGGCCGCTTCGCGAGCGGGTGACCGATGACCACGCCGGCCGGACGGCCGCCGGGCCGCAAGACGTACACCCGGCTCGCGGCGGGCCGGCGCGTCCCGCTCGAATACGAGCTGGTCAGCACCGACCTCCACTACAACCACCCGATGCGGTTCGAGCTTCCGGCCGCCAACCCCGTGGTCGCCTGGTACTACCGCTACCGGGAAGGTTCCGCGCTGCGAGCCCGCGACTGGGAGCAGTTCTCCGACCCGCGCCGTACCACCTACCGCGCGTACACCGTGCTGCAGGACGGTCGCGAGGACGTCGTCGACGGCCTGCTCCGGGAGGTTGATGACACCGGATACGACCGGAACCTCGACCAGGAGTGGGTGGGATTCCTCGACCGCTGGTACTCCCCGCTGCGCTTCCCGGTGCACGGGCTGCAGATGCTGGCCGCCTACGTCGCGCAGATGGCGCCCGCTTCCCGGATCACCAACTGCGCCGCGTTCCAGTCGGCCGACGAGCTGCGCCGGGTCCAGCGGATCGCGTACCGCACCGTGCAGCTGAACACGGGGCAGCTCAGCGGTCCGCCGTCCGGTACCGGGGCAGGGCAGCGGCAGCAGGCGGCCTGGGAGGACGCCGAGGCGTTCCAGCCGCTGCGCGAACTAATCGAACGGGCCCTGGTCGCCTACGACTGGGGCGAGGCGTTCACGGTGACCAACCTCGTCATCAAGCCGCGCATCGACCGGCTCGTGAACACCGAGATCGCAGGCACGCTCGCCACAGCCAACGGCGACCCCATCCTGGCGAGCATCCACTTTTCCCTCGACGAGGACGCGCGCTGGCATCGCGCCTGGACCATGGCACTGCTGCGGTACCTCGTCGATGACACGCCCGCGAACGCCGAGGTGGTCTCCGGGTGGATCGGAAAGTGGAGCCCGCTCGCCTCCCGGGCCCTGGAAGCCCTCGCCGGGATCCTCGCCGAGGCGCCAGTGCCACTCGACGCGAACGCGGTAACCGCCCGCATCACCAGCGACGTGTCGCGGGACACCGATTCAGTGCTGAAGGCGGACGGCTAAATAAGCTGTCGGTGGCGGCGGTCAGGGCGGCTTGCTCCGCGGCTATGCGGGCGAGCTGCACGCGGGAGGTGACGCCGAGCTTCCAGAAGACGTGGCGCAGGTGGAAGGCCACGGTGTGGGGGCTCAGGAAGACCCGGCCGGCCACCTGGCGGTTGCTGAGACCTTCGGCCACGAAGTCGGCGATGGTCTTCTCGGTGTCGGTCAGGCTGCCCCAGCCGAAGGGCGGCCTGTCCTGGTGGGTCCAGTGGCACAGCCGGGTGCCGACGGCGCGCAGCAAGGCCCGGACCCTGGCCTTGCCTTCGGCCGAGCCGAGCTCGTCGTAGATGGCGTAGGCCTGGCGCAGCAGGGCCTCCGCGTGGTCCTCATCGCCCTGGCCGACCCGGACCCGGCCGGCGTCTTCCAGCGCGGTGGCGCGGGCGCGGGCGCCGCGGTAGCGCCCGGCCGCCTGCTCCATGGCGGCGGCGTCCTGCCCGGTCAGCCCGCGGGCATGGTCAGCGGCGGCCGCCATGTCCGGATGGGCCGGTTTGGCCTCGGCCAGTTGAACGGTGGCGTCGGCCAGGGCGGCCGCTCGTTCGGGGTCGCCTTCGGCCAGCGCGCCGCGGACCAGCAGGACAGCGCCTTCCGGATCGGCGATCCGGCCGCCGAACAGGGTTAGCTGCAGGTGCCTTTCCAGGTCTCGGACGTAGGCGTGGACGTCGATCTCCGTGTTCATCAGGCCTCATCTCATCCCCGGCGGACTTCCCCCACTGACAGCATCGCCGAAGCCTGGAACCCAGCGCATCGTCCCG
>DAIOWL010000423.1:0-6253 GCA_036758545.1 Streptosporangiaceae bacterium
AGACGATGACCGGACCAAGGACCAGCGATACCACGACGCTCTGCACGAGGCGATGAAGCGGCTAGTGGCCAGCGGGCTGCTGCCCGAGCGGGCCGGGAATCCGGTCAGGCCTGGGCCCACATCTCGCTGGCGGACCTGCTGCTGCTGGACGGCGACTCGGCGCTGCAGGAGGAATGGACCACCCAGGTCCGCGCCCGGTGGGCCGCGAGCCGGGCGTTCGCCGCCGAGACCGGCAGCGAGGGCGGCGTATGGCTGGAGGGGCAGGACGCCGAGGCCATCGCCTGCGACGCCGCCATGTCCCCCATCGTCACCGGCGACATCAACGTCGACGCCTTGGAAGACCTGGTCCGGCTGTGCGTCGAACTGGACGCCCAGCGGGACGGCGGGCGGGATGCCGCCTGGGCGGCGCTGGAGCAGGCGGTCATCGGCAAGGCTGTTGACTTGCTCTCCGGCCCGGGCGGGCTGGCCTCATTCCTGCGCCGCCGCCAGCTGGGGGCCCGGCTGGGCGGGCCGAGCCTGCCGCTGGACATCGGGTACGCCGAGACGGTCCCGGCCGGGATCCGCAACGCGGTGCTGCTGCGGGACCGCAAGTGCCGGTGGGCCGGCGGGTGCAACCAGCCCGCGTCCGCGTGCGACGTGCACCATACCAAGCACAAGAAGCACGGCGGCAAGACCAGCGCCGCTGACTGTGTCTTGCTGTGCTTCTTCCATCACCAGGTCGTCATCGGGTCGTCATCCACAAGTGGGGCTGGACCCTGGTCCTGAACCCCGACGGGACAACGAGCGCCTGGAACAAAGACAGGACGAAAGTTCTGCACAGCCACGGCCCGCCCGCCCGCGCCGGGTAAGACTCCGGCCCGGCCGCCAAGGGCGACCCGGCGTTAGGTTGACGGGGCGACGACGATGGCGCCGACGTCCGTGGTCGCGGTGATGGCGTGGCCGGACGAGGCGCTCTGCCGGGTGCTGACGGTTGTCTTGCCCACCCGCGCGTCGGCGGCGACCTTGTAGGACGCGATGCCGGGCACGTGCACCGTGATCGCGCCGACATTGGCCGAAGCTCGCACCGCGGTCGGCGCGGCGGTGAAGGTCGCGCTGATGCCGCCCACACGTGTGGTCAGGCTGGCCGAGGCGCTAGTCAGGCCAGTGGCGTTGATGAGTCCGACATCCGCCTTTGCGGTCAGGCTCCCGGCCAGCCCGGTGAGCCGGACCGAACCGGCGCCGGCGGTCACCCGGACCGCCGCCGAACGCGGCACGGCCAGCGTGTAGACCACGCCGCAGACGAGCTGCGCGGGGCAGTCGTAGGTGACGGTGAGGGTCTTGCCGCTGACGGTGCGCGTGGTCGTCGGCGCCTTCTTGGAGTAGTAGACCTGCTGCGTGACCGAGACGCCGGGCCCGCTGCCGCCGGTCACGGTGACGTTCCCCACGTGGCTGACGATCACCACCGTGCTCACCGGCGCGGTGATCTGGTACCTGGCCGTAGCCTTATGCGTCCCCGGGACGGACAGGCCTGGGCTCGCGCTGGCCGTGCCGGGAGATGTACCTGCGCTCTGGGATGAGGAAGACGACGTGCAGCCGGCCAGGAACGCGATAATAAGCGCCAGCGACCCAGCGCAGCGGATGGCAGGAACACGCCGGCGTGCCCGCTCCATCAGGGAACCCCGCTTACTCTTCGAAACGGCCGCCCAGGTACCTGGCCAGGAAGCGTTCGGCCGCGGCGTAGAACTTCAGCCGGTTCTCCGGCTTGGCGAAGCCGTGGCCCTCGTCCGGGAACAGCATGTACTCGTAGTCGATCCCGGCGTCCTTGAGCGCCGCCACGATCTGCTCCGATTCGGCCTGCTTGACCCGCGGGTCGTTGGCGCCCTGGGCGATCAGCAGCGGGATGCGGATGTCACGGGCCCGGGACAGCGGCGAGCGCGACCACAGGAACTCCTTGTCCGTCTCCGGGTTGCCGACCCGCCGGTACAGCGCCGCCGCCATCGGCTTCCAGTACGGCGGGATCGATTCCAGCAGCGTCTGCAGGTTCGACGGGCCTACGATGTCCACCGCGCAGCAGAACACGTCCGGGGTGAACGCCGCGCCCACCAGGGCCGCGTAGCCGCCGTAGGACCCGCCGTAGATCGCGACCTTGGCCGGGTCGGCCCAGCCCTGATCGACCGCGTACTGGACCGCGTCCAGCAGGTCGTCGTGCATCTTGGCGCCCCACTCGCGGTCGCCGGCCGCCACGAACGACTTGCCGTAGCCGGTCGAGCCGCGGTAGTTCACCTGGATGCACAGGTAACCGCGGTTGGCCAGCCACTGCGCCTCGGGATCCCAGCCCCAGACGTCCCGCGCCTGCGGCCCGCCGTGCACGTTGAGCACGGTCGGCAGACCGGACCGGCCGCCTGCCAGCGATTCCGGCGGGAAGGTCACGTAGCCGTGGATGGTCAGCCCGTCCCGGGCCTTGAACGAGAACGGCTCCATCCGGGCCAGGTCGTACCGGGAGAGCTCGGGACGGCTGGAGAACAGGAAGCTGCCGGCCTGGCTGGTCCGGTCGTAGGCGTAGTACTGGACCGGCCCGGCGTCGTCGGTGAAGGCGATCAGCCAGGTGCTGTCGGCCTCGTCGCGGCCGACCGGCTGCGGGTCGCCGGGGTGCAGCGCCTGGATCGCCTCCCAATCGTGCTCGACCGACGGGTCGAGCACGTGGTACTCGGTGCGGTCCTTGAGTACCTCGACGATCTGCGGCTCCCTGGTGTCCGGGTGGAGCAGCGCGCCCGCCACGTCCGCCTCGGGGTCCTCCAGCAGCACCTCGGCCTCGCCGGTACCGAGGTCGACCCTGACCAGCCGGCCGGTGTCCGTGTCGATCGAGCTGATGGCCAGCAGGGTCCGGCCGTCGCCGCTGAACGCGAGCACGTCGCTGGCCGCGACGTCGTCGGCCGGGATGGTGACCAGCGTGCGCCAGTCGTCGTCGGCGCCGTTCCTGACCAGCACGTCGAACCCGCCGTCGGGCAGCGGGGAGAGCGCCCCGCGGACCACCATGTCCTCGTCCGCGAGCCAGCCGGCGTATCCCGGGTTCTCGATCAGCTTGGCCAGTTCGCCGGACGTCAGCGAGAGCTGGTAGACGTCGTGCAGCTGCGGATTGTCGTGGTTGATCCCGACCAGCACCTCGTCGCGGTGGCTCTTGCGGGTGGCGATGATCCGCGCCTGGATGCCGTCGAACGGCGTCAGGTCGCGCCGCGCCATCGTCTCCATGTCGACGTCGTACAGCCGCCAGTTCTCGTCTCCGCCGGTGTCCTGCAGGTACAGCAGGTGCCTGTCGTCCCGCGCCCAGGCGAACACGCGCACGCCCCGGTCGGTGTCCTCGGTGACTACCTTCGCCTGGTCCCAGTCCACGCCGGCCGCGCCCACCGGCGCGACCCACACGTTGAGCACGCCGTCACGGGGCGCGATCCAGGCCAGCTGGCGGCCGTCGGGCGAGATGTGCGGACTGATGCGCTCGGGGTTGCCGAAAAGCACTTCACGGGGGATGAGATCAACCATGCCCAATGCCTATCACACGGCTACCAGCGCTCCGCCCGCCTGGGTCGATGGCACATTGGTCCGGTTCTAGCCGACCCAACGGCACATCGACCCAAAAGGCCCCTAGCCGGAGAACCAGTGCGCCGGGGCCGGGCTCGTGTTGTGGTAAATGTGCTTTTTCTCCTGGTACTCCTCCAGCCCGGAGGGGCCGAGCTCGCGGCCGATACCCGACTTGCCGAAGCCGCCCCATTCGGCCTGCGGCAGGTAGGGGTGGTAGTCGTTGATCCACACGGTGCCGTGCCGGAGCGCGTCGGCCACCCGTTCGGCCTGCCCCGCATCCGAGGTCCACACCGCCCCGGCCAGACCGTACGAAGTGTCGTTGCCGAGCCGGATGGCCTCCTCCTCGGTGCCGAACCGCTCGACCGTCACCACCGGGCCGAACACCTCGTCCTGCACCACCGCCATCTCCCGGCGGCACCCGGCGAACACCGTGGGCCGCAGGAAGAAGCCGCGCTCGAGCTCGGGCGCGGAAGGCCGCTTGCCGCCGGCCAGCAGCTCCGCGCCCTCGGCCAGGCCCAGCGCGATGTACCGCTCCACCTTCGCCCGGTGCGCCTCGGAGATCAGCGGCCCGCACTCGGTGTCCGGGTCCATGCCGTTGCCCAGCCGGATCCGGTCGGCCCGCGCGGCCAGCTCGTTCACGAAGCTGTCGTGCAGCGAGTCCTGCACGATCAGCCGCGCGCCGGCCGAGCACACCTGCCCCGAGTGCAGGAACGCCGCGGTCAGCGCGTTGTCCACCACCGTGTCGAAGTCGGTGCCGTCGAACACGATGTTGGGGTTCTTGCCGCCCAGTTCGAGCGCGACCCGCCGCACCCCCTGCGCGGCCGAGGCCATGATCTTCTCCCCGGTGGCCAGCCCGCCGGTGAACGAGATCAGGTCCACGCCTGGGTGCGCGACCAGCGCCTGACCCGCCGTGCCGCCCTGACCGAGCAGCAGGTTCAGCACGCCCGGCGGGATGTCCGCCTCCTCGAACAGCCCGACCAGGGCCACCGTGGACAGCGGGGTCAGCTCGCTCGGCTTGATCACGGTCGTGTTGCCCGCGGCCAGCGCGGGCGCGAGCTTCCAGGAGATCTGCAGCAGCGGGTAGTTCCACGGCGCGATCAGCGCGCAGACGCCGACCGGCTCGTGCACGATGCGGCTCACTACGCCGGGCCGGCCCGGGTCCACCACCCGGCCGGCGTGCTCTCCCGCCATCCCGGCGTAGTAGCGGAACACGGCCGTGGTGTCGTCTACGTCGGCGCGCGCCTCGTTCAGCGTCTTGCCGGTGTCCAGGCTCTCCGTGTGCGCCAGTTGCTCACGGTCCCGCTGCAGCAGGTCGGCGATCTTGCCGAGCAGCGCGGCGCGGTCGGTGACCGTGGACCGGCGCCACGGCCCGTCAAAGGCCTCCCGCGCGGCCGCGACCGCGGCGTCCACGTCGGCGGCGCACGCCTCGGCCAAGGTGTCGAGCACGGTCGCGTCGTATGGGTTGATGGTCTGCGACGTGCCGTCGTCCGCGGCCTCGGTCCACTTTCCCGCGATGTACAGGTGTTTCACGCTCTGCTCCCGTGGCTCGGCTGAAGGTCACTATAGACGCGCGACGGGGCGGCGTTAAGGGCCGCGATGGGCTGAGCGTCAGCTTCCCGGCGGGCCCGGCTCTCCGGGCACGGGGACGAGGGCCCGGCCCGTCACCGGCCAGCCGCCGACCCAGGTGAGCGGCCGGACCTGAACCCAGGCGTCGCCGTTGTCGAAGGCGTCGTAGTAGTGGTAGACGAGGTAGCTGGACCCGCCGCTGGCGAACACGAACTCCCCGCCCGGCCCGATCATGCCGGCGTCGGTGCCCTGCACTTCCATCCCGCCGCCGTTCATCATGTCGGTGCCCGCCGCGTCCAGGTACGGCCCGGTGATCGACGTGGACCGTCCGACCTGGACGTGATACGTGCTGCTGATGCCGCGGCAGCAGTTGTCCACCGAGACGAACAAGTAGTAATAGCCCCCGTGGTAGGTGATGCCGGCGCCCTCTTCCGGGTCGGGGAACGGTTTGGCCGCGATCGAGTAGACGGTCGGCGAGGCGGCGGGCTTGCCGGTGGCGGCGTCGAGCTTGATGAGCTTGATACCGCTGAAGAACGATCCGAGCGCGAGCCACTTGCCGCCGTCGGCCGCGGTCGCGAGGGATGGATCAATCGCGTTGAAGTTGTCCGACGACGTGGTCCTGAACACCAGGCCGTCATCGGTCCAGTGGTACTTCGGGCTGCGTGGGTCGAGGGTGGGCGTGGTGGCCAGCCCGATCACCGAGTTGTTCGAACCGAAGCTGGAGCCCGCGTAGTACAGGTGCCAGAGCCCGCCGAAGAAGGAGATGTCCGGCGCCCACAGGTTAGGGATGCTGCCGAGAGCGCTAGTGATCCAGGCGGGCTTGTCCGGGAACACCGTGCCCGCATAAGTCCAGGTGCGCAGGTTGGACGAGGTCCGGATCTGGATGTTCCCGTTCCCGATGGCGCCCGCCGGGTCGCCGGTGGAGAACAGGTAGTACGTCCCGCCCTCCCGCGCCATCGTCGGATCGTGCACGAAAATGTACGGGGCCGGACCCTGTGCTGCCCGAGCGTTCGCTCGGGTGCTGGCCGGGTCTCCCGAGGCGGCGGGACGGCCTGTGGCCGCGACCGCGGCCAGCGTGCCGCCGAGTAGCGCGCCGATTGACACGGTGATGACCAGGACGAACCGCGTTCTG
>DAIOWL010000424.1:0-6251 GCA_036758545.1 Streptosporangiaceae bacterium
TCGTCGGCCAGGCTGGCCAGCACCAGCAGCGGCGGATCGGCCCATCGGTCCAGTCGGTCTGTCACGCCGTCCACGCTATAGCGCTTCACGCTATACCGCAAGCCGATATAGTGTGAGACGCTATAGCAGAAGCCCGGTCGGCACCCGCTCGACCACGCCCCGCGGTTCAATCGGCGGCCGGGGCGGTGCTGGCGGGGTGGGAGGAGCGACGCCGCGCCCTAGACGGGCAGGACCGCGACGGGGGTGGTGGTTGGGCGGGCCGTACCGCCTGCGGGCTCGACGGTGATGCCGATCCGGTCGCCGGGCCGGATCGCGGCTAGGAGGGAGCTGCCGTGCATCAGGCCGGCCGAACGGGCGCCGGACGAGTTCAGCACCCACGCCTGGTAGACGCGGCTGGACGGCAGGGACGCCATCCCGCTGGCGCTGACCACGGCCTCGCGCAGCGCCGCGGAGGTGACCACGGTGACGCTGCCGCCCGCGCTGGTCCGCGCGGTCTCGACGTGGGCGTCGGGCGCGGTGACCACTCGGGCGATCGAGGTTGCGCGCGCCTGGTCGAGCTGGTGCTGGGCGGACAGCTGGGTGATTCCAAGCGCGACGGCCGCGACCACGCTGGCCGCGGCGGCGAGGACGGCCACGCGACGGGTGACGGTCCTGCGGGGGAAGGTGCTGCGGGAAGAGGCCCGGCGGGGAAGGCCCCGGCGGTGAGGCAGGGCCCGGCGAGGCAGAGCCCGGCGGGGACGGTCGGCGGACAGCGGCGGGAGCTGCCTGGTCTGGTACGTGGCCGCCAGCACCCGACGCTCCATCCGGGCTGGCGGGGTCACGGCGCAGGCCAGGGCGAGCCTGGCCGCGGTCTCGCGCAGGCCGCGGACTTCGGTCTCGCAGGTGGGGCAGTGCTGCAGGTGGCGCTCGAACTCCTCGCGCTCGGCGTCGCTGATGGCGTCCAGGACATAGCTGCCGGTGAGTACGTGCAGGTCGTCGTGCATGACCTTCACCAGGTCACCTCCATGCAGTCACGCATCCTGATCAATCCGTCCCTGATCCGGGTCTTAACCGTGCCGAGAGCGACCCCGAGCAGCTGCGCGACCTGGGGGTAGGAGTATCCGCTGTAGTAGGCGAGCTTGATCGACTCGCGCTGCAGCCCGGTCAGCCCGTCCATGCACCGGCGCACCCGCTGGTACTCCAGCGTTGCCGCGACTGTCTCGACCACGTCATCCTCGGCCGGCTCCGGCTCCGCGGCCTTCTGTTCCCGGCGCGAGCAGGCGTTCTCCGATCGGACCCGGTCGACCGCGCGGCGGTGCGCGATCGTCAGCGCCCAGGCGGTGGCGCTGCCCCGGTCCGGGTCGAACCGGGACGCCGTCCGCCAGATCTCGAGCAGAACCTCCTGCGCGACCTCCTCCGACTGCGCCGGGTCACGCAGCACCTGCCGGACCACGCCGTAGACGGGGCCGGAGAGTTCGGCGTAGACGAGCTCGAACGCCCGGTGGTCGCCGCGCGCCACCTGGCTCAGCAGCGCGACGAGGTCCGGCGGCGCGGCCTCCGGGTCGGGCTGCCACTGGCGTATCTCAGGCCTGCTCATGATCCCGTATTCGAGGCCGCGGGCCCGCCGGATTGGTCCTGTCTTATTTCGTAAGGAATGTTCGGACCTGCAAGAACGCGACCAATCTGGTTGGCGGGCAGGCCCGAATGGCGGCCATGGACAGGACATGGGGCGCCGCAGCTGGCCTGCTGGCCGGCGCGGTCGCGCTGGGCGTGGCCGAGCTCACCGCCGCGGCCACCGGGCCGCTGGGGGCTCCGGTCGTCGCGGTCGGCGAGGCCGCGATCAACCTGACCCCGGTGCCGGTCAAGGAGTTCGCGATCGCGCACTTCGGGACGCATGACAAGCAGGCCCTGGTCGCCGGCATCCTGGTGCTGCTAGCGGCGTTCGCCGCGGTGACCGGCGTGCTGGCCGTGCGGCGGCTTGGCTTCGGCCTGGCCGGGCTGGCGGCGTTCGCCGCGGTCGGCGTGGCAGCCGGGATCAGCCGACCGGGCTCGGGGGCGGCGGAGGTGCTGCCCACGCTGGCCGGAGCGGCCGCGGGCGCGGGAACCCTGGTGCTGCTGGTACGGGCGGTGCGCAGGAGTCAGGCCGCGGTGAGGGCGGGGACTGGAGGCGCGGAAAGCGCGGAGGTCGCGACGAGGGCGGGGGCGAATAGGCGGCAGGTGCTCGCCGCGGGGGCGGGGGCGGCGGTGGTGGCCGCGGGGGCGGGTGGGCTGGGCAGCGCGCTGCTCGGGCGGTCCGCCGTGGCTCCGGGGCAGGTGCGGCTGCCGGCCCCCGCGGTCAGGGCGAAGGTCCCGGCAGGCACGGAGCTGGGGATACCGGGCCTGACACCGTTCGTCACGCCGAACGCGAGCTTCTACCGCGTGGACACCGACCTGGTGCTGCCGCAGCTCTCGCCGCGGGACTGGACGCTGCGGATCGACGGGATGGTCGAGCGGGAACTCGAGATCGGCTTCGGCCAGCTGCTGCGGATGCCGCTGACCGAGGCCGAGATCACGCTGGTCTGCGTCTCGAACGAGGTCGGCGGCACGTACAACGGCAACGCCCGCTGGCTGGGCGTTCCGCTGGCCGGGCTGCTGCGCCGCGCCGGGGTGCGGGCGGGCGCGGACCAGGTGCTGTCGTCCGCCGCCGACGGGATGACCATCTCCACGCCGCTCGCGACGATCATGGACGGCCGGAACGCGCTGCTGGCGGTGGGGATGAACGGCCAGCCGTTGCCGGTGGCGCACGGCTTCCCGGCCCGCATGGTGGTGCCCGGCCTGTACGGCTACGTGTCCGCGACCAAGTGGGTCACCCGGCTGACCGTGACCACGTTCGCGGCGCGGCGGGCGTACTGGACGCAGCGCGGCTACGCCGCCCAGGCACCGGTCAAGACCGAGTCCAGGATCGACGTGCCCAGGCCGCTGGCCCAGGTCAAGGCGGGCCGAACGACCCTGGCCGGTGTCGCCTGGGCACCCCACCGGGGCATCGCCGGGGTCGAGGTCAGCGTGGATGACGGCGCCTGGAAGCGGGCCAGGCTCGCCCCGGGCGGCCTCGACACGTGGCGGCAGTGGGTGTGGCGCTGGGACGCCACCCCGGGCCTGCACCAGCTACGGGTGCGGGCCACCGACAGCGCGGGCGCGACGCAGACACCACGGCGCGCCCATCCCTTCCCCAGCGGCGCCAGCGGCTGGGACTCCGTCGTGGTGACCGTCACCTGACGGCTCAATATAAGGAGAACAGAGATGAAGTACCGTCTTCTCGCCCTATCCGGACTGGCCATGAGCATCGGCCTGGCCACTGCGGCGTGCGGCTCGTCCTCGTCGTCCACGGCAGCGGCGCCGACGTCCTCGCCGGCCAGGGCGGCGGCGTCCTCGTCCGCCCCGGCGGCCGCGGCGATGGACTTCGGGCCGGCCTGCTCGTCGGTGCCGAAGTCGGGCGCCGGCAGCTTCAGCGGGATGGCCACCGCGCCGGTGGCCACCGCCGCCTCCGCCAACCCGGTGCTGTCCACGCTGGTCACGGCGGTCAAGAAGGCCGGGCTCGTGGACACGCTGAACTCCGCCGCGAACATCACCGTGTTCGCCCCGGACAACGCGGCGTTCGCCAAGCTGCCCAAGGCCACCCTGGACAAGGTGCTCGCGGACAAGGCCACTCTCACCAAGATCCTCACCTACCACGTGGCCGACGGCCGTCAGACCCCCAGTGAGCTGGCCGCGGGCACGGAAATCAAGACCCTGGAGGGTGGCATGGTCACCCCGGGCAAGATGGGCGAAACCTACGCGGTGAACAACGCCCACGTGGTCTGCGGGAACGTGCAGACCGCCAACGCCACCGTCTACATCATCGACACCGTGCTGATGCCTCCCGCCCACTAAGGCAAGCACTGCGTAGGTCAGGCCAGCTCCACCAGCGGGCCCGGATAACCCATCCGGACCCGCTGGGCCGGGGGCAGCCGCCACGGCGTCTGGATGCAGGCGGGGTCGAGGCCGGCCAGTTCCGGCACGTAACGCCGGACGTACTCGCCGGACCGGTCGAACCGCTGGGCCTGGCGCAGCGGGTTCATCACCCGGTTGGGCCGGGTGTTGTGGCCGGTCCCGGCCACCCACTGCCAGTTGCCCGCGTTGTTCGCCACGTCGGCGTCGGCGAGCAGGGCGTCGAAGTGCGCCAGGCCGTGCCGCCAGTCGATGCCGAGATTGCGGGTGAGGAACGAGGCGGTGACCATCCGGGCCCGGTTGTGCATGAAGCCCTCGGCCGCCAGCTGGCGCATGCCCGCGTCCACGATCGGGATCCCGGTCTGGCCCTCACGCCAGGCCTCCAGCGCACGCCGGTCCTCGTGCCACGCCGCGCCGGGGCGGTAGCTCTTCCTGGCGATATCCGGGAACGCGGCCGTGACCTGGTAGAAGAAGTCGCGCCAGGCGAGCTGGCGGCAGTATTCCTCGCCCTGCTCATTTCCGGCGGGCCGGTCGAGGGTGCCGAGCGCCACCTCAAGCGGTGACACGCAGCCGAACCGGAGGTAGGCGGACAGCCGGGAGGTCGCGTCGCCGGCCAGGTTGTCGTGGTTCTCGCCGTAGCCGGCCAGCAGGCGCTGCCGCCAGCTGACGAACCGCTTGCGGCCGGCCGTCTCCCCGCCGCGAGCCAGCCCCGGCGAGGCGGGCGCCTTCGCGGGAAGGCGCCCGATCTTCTCGACCGGGGGCAGCTGGATGTGCGGCGGGACCGGGCAGTGCTTCCGCCAGGCGGCCGCGCGCCAGGCGCGCCAGTACGGGGTGAAGACTCGGTAGTGACCGCCGCCGGCCGGCGTCAGCTCGCCCGGCGGTACCACGGTCAGACCCGGGGTCAGGGTCAGCTCGATCCGGTGCCGGGCGCATTCGCGCTCAAGCTTGAGGCGGCGGGCGGTGGCGTAGTGCGACACGTCGTCGGCGATGTAGACCGCGGTCGCGTGCACCGCGCCGGCCAGCCTGATCACCTCGGCGGCCGGGTCGCCCCGGCGCAGGATCAGGTCGGCGCCGCGGTCACGGAGGGACGCGCGCAGGTCGGCGAGGGATTCGGCCAGGAAGCGGGCGCGGTTCGGGGGCGCGGCGATGGCCGGGTCGGCCACGAACAGCGGCACCACCTGCCGCGCCCGGGCACAGGCCTGGTGCAGCGCCGGGTTGTCGTGCAGCCGGAGATCACGGGTGAAGACCACGATCGCGGTGTCCATTTAAGGTGATCCTATGGAGGTCAGGCCCCGGGTGGGCGTGTCGAGCTGCCTGCTCGGCGAGGAGGTCAGGTTCAACGGCGGGCACAAACGGTACCGGTTCCTCACCGACGAACTCGGTCCCTACGTCGACTGGGTGCCATACTGCCCGGAAGTATCCATCGGGCTGGGGACGCCGCGCGAGCCGATCCGGCTGACCGCGGACGGGCGGCTGGTCAACCGGAGCGGGACCGCCGACCACACGGAGGCGATGGCGGCCCTGCCCCTGCCCGCCGAAGGGCTGGACGGATACGTGTTCAAGGCCAAGTCGCCGAGCTGCGGCATCCGGGCCATCCCGCGGTACGGCGAGGACGGTCTCGCGGCGCGCCACGACGGGCGCGGGCTGTACGCCGACCGGGTGCTGACTGCGTTCCCGCTGCTGGCCGTCGAGGACGAGGGACGGCTGAACGACGCCGGGCTGCGCGAGGCGTTCTGCGAGCGGATCTTCGCCACGGCGCGGCTGCGGTCGCTGTTCTCCGGGCCGTGGTCGGCGGGGGACCTGGTGGCCTTCCACGCCCGGCACAAGCTGCAGCTGCTGGCGCACGACCCGGTGCGCTACCGGGCGGCCGGCCGGGTGGTGGCCTCGGCTAGGGGGCCCCAGGCGCACGCAGCGTACCGAGATCTGTTCCTGGCTGCGATGGCCAGCCGGGCTACTCCGGGCCGCACCGCCAACGCGCTGCAGCACGCGTACAGCCGGATCGGGCGGCAGCTGGACCGGCCCCGGCGGCTGGACCTGGTGGCCAGGATCGAGGCCTGCCGGCGCGGCGAGGAACCGCTCAGCGTGCCGGTCGCGCTGCTCGCGCACTACGCGAGCGGCGGGGACTTTCCCTGGCTGGCCGGGCAAACCTTCCTCAGGCCCTTTCCCCCGGAGCTGCGGCTGCGGCACTCCGTTTCGGCGCCCGCTTAGGCGGCAGCGGGATGAAGCCGCTGGTCCGGGCGACGTAGTCGGCGTACTGCGGGCGGGAGGCGGTCATCCGCCTGTCGGTCATCCTGGCCCCGGTGCCG
>DAIOWL010000425.1:0-6239 GCA_036758545.1 Streptosporangiaceae bacterium
GGCGGCGGGCGGATGCCTGCTACGAGATCTTCCGCGCGACCAGGATGGCCGACGATCCGGAGGTACCGGTCATGCCGCCGCGGGTTTTCCTGGGCTGGCTGCAGGCCGGCTTTATGGGTGAACCGCGGGAGGCCTGGCTGCTGGAGGACACGGCCGGGGTTGGCGGCTGGTACCTGCTGGAACTGCCGGACCGGGACAACGGGCACCTCAGCTCGCTGGAAATCCAGGTAGCACCCGGGCGGCGGCGGAACGGGCTTGGCACGGCCCTGCTGCGCCACGCGGCCGGACGCGCGATCGCCGACGGGCGCCGACTGCTGAGCGGGTACGCCTACGCAGGCTCGGCGGGCGAGGCGTTCGCCCGGGCGTCCGGGGCGGCCGCGGGACAGAACGAGATCCGGCGCGTGATGGACACCGGGGCCCTCTCACCGGAACGGCTGGCCGACCTGCGGGACGCGGCCCTGGTGGCGTCGGCCGGGTACTCGCTCGTCAGCTGGGCCGGACCGACGCCAGAGGAGCACCTGGACCAGGTGGCCGCGCTCAACCGCGCGGGCGAAGACGCGCCGCACGATGCGAGCCATGACGAAGTGCAGTGGGACGGAGCGCGGGTCCGCGCAACCGACCGGCGGGTGCAGCTGTACGGCATGCTGGCGTACACGGTCATGGCGCGCCACGACACCACCGGCGAGCCGGCCGGCCTGACCGTGGTCGAGGTGGGCCCGGAACCTCCGGGATGGGGGTTCCAGGCGCTGACCGCGGTGGCCAGGGAGCACCGCGGCCACCGGCTCGGGCTGCGGCTCAAGCTGGCCATGCTCGATCTGCTGGCGCGCCAGGAGCCACAGGTGAAGCACATCCTGACCGGAAACGCCGAGACCAACGCGCACATGATCGCCATCAACGAGATGCTCGGCTACCGGGTGGTCGGCCAGCCCGAAGGCTCGTGGGACCTGCCGGCTGCCCAGGTCAAGGGAACCGCTCAGTCGTAGAAGCCGAGGCGGCGGAGCTGCTTCGGGTTGCGCTGCCAGTCCTTGGCGATCTTGACGTGCAGGTCGAGGTAGACCCGAGTGCCGAGGAGCGCCTCGATCTGGTGGCGGGCCCGGGTGCCCACCTCCTTCAGCCGCACTCCCCCGGCGCCGATGACGATGGCCTTCTGGGTCGGCCGCTCCACGTAGAGCTCGGCGTGCACGTCGGTGAGGTCGTCGCGGCCCGGCCGCGGCCCCATCTCCTCGACCACCACCGCGATCGAGTGCGGCAGCTCGTCCCGCACCCCGTCCAGGGCGGCCTCCCTGATCAGCTCGGCCACCATGATCTGCTCGGGCTCGTCGGTCAGCTCGCCGTCCGGGTACAGGGGCACCCCGGGCGGCAGGTGGGAGACCAGCACGTCGGCGAGCACGTCGAGCTGGAATCCGGTCACCGCGGAGACCGGCACCACGTCGGCCCAGTCGCCCAGCTCGCTGACTGCCATCAGCTGTTCGGCGACCCGTTCGGGCGGGACCCCGTCGCACTTGGTCACGACCACCACGACCGGGGTCTTCTTCACGTTCTCCAGCTCGCGGGCGAAGAACCGGTCGCCGGGGCCGACCGGATCGGTGGCCGGGATGCAGAACCCGATCACGTCGACCTCGGCCAGCGTGGACCGGACCAGGCTGTCCAGGCGCTCACCGAGCAGCGTGCGCGGCTTGTGCAGGCCGGGCGTGTCCACCAGGATCAGCTGCGCGTCCGGGCGGTGCACGATGCCGCGGATCACCCGCCGGGTGGTCTGCGGCCGGTCGCTGGTGATCGCGACCTTGGCACCGACCAGGGCGTTCGTCAGCGTCGACTTGCCCACGTTCGGACGGCCTGCGAGGCAGGCGAACCCGGAGCGGAATGCGGGCGCTGACGGAGGATGGCTCACCCGTCAATTCTCGCGCATCTCACGAGGGCGGGGACCACGGTACGTTCGGCCTGTAAATAAATGGCACGGCGGGATCCGGCGCTACGGTCGTGCCATGCCCCGATTCCGGCCGACCGCGCGGCTGCTCGTCCTCGACCCGGCCGACCGGGTCCTGTTGTTCAGCGCGACCGATTCGCGGGGTCAGGTCTGGTTCACCCCGGGCGGCGGGGTGCACCGCGGGGAGAGCCTGGAAGCGGCCGCGGCCAGGGAACTGGCCGAGGAGACCGGCCACGTCCGGTCCGAGGCCGACATCGGGCCGCTGGTGGCGACCTGCTCGGGGCTGTGGTCGACCGAAGGCGGGTTCATTTTCTTCGGTGCGGACGCGTTCTTCCTGGTCCGGGTGGCCGAGCCGCGGGTGGACACGGACAGGCAGGAAGCCCTGGAGCGCTCGGTCATTACCGGGTACCGCTGGTGGACGACGGCCGAGTTGCGGGCGACCGGGGACAGGATCGTGCCCTACGGGCTGAGCGACCTGGTGGACCGCCTGGTCAGCGACGGGGTGCCCACGAGACCGGTGCGGCTGCCGTGGCGGCTAGGGACGTAGCGTCTGGCGCAGGGTGCCGTCGGGAGCGGCGTGGAACACGGTCGCGTCCGGGCCGAGGTCGCGGACCACGGCGAGGTCGCCGGGGTCCAGGTCAGCCTCGCTGACCAGCGCGGCCGCCTCAAGCTTCTGCGCACCGCTGGACACGGCCATGGCCACCGCCAGGCGCAGCGCGGAGAGCCGAAGCGACGGCAGCGCCACGGCGGCGGCGGTGTAGGTGCGGCCGGTCTCGTCGCGGACCGCCGCGCCCTCGGACGCCGCCACCCGCGCCCGGGAGGACCGGGCCAGCGTGATGATCTTGAGATCCTCGGGATCTGGAGTCACGTCGCTCACGCTGACGAGTTTACGGTGCGTCCTCGTTATCGCGTTCCACCAGCACCGTGCCGATTTTGTTGCGCCGGCCTGCCAGGTTCTCCGCGGTGAGCCGCAGGCCGCGGACGGTCGCGGTGGAGCCCGCGATCGGGACCCGGCCGAGGGCGTGGGCCAGCAGCCCGGCCACCGTCTCCACGTCCTCTTCTTCCAGGTTGACGCCGAACAGCTCGCCGAGTTCGGTCGCGGACAGCCGGGCCGTGACCCGGGCCGAACCGTCGGAGAGCCACTCCACCGGGGGCTGCTCGTTGTCGTACTCGTCGGTGATCTCGCCGACGATCTCCTCCAGGATGTCCTCGATGGTGACCAGCCCGGCGGTGCCGCCGTACTCGTCGATCACGATGGCCACGTGGCTGCGCTGCGCCTGCATCTGGCGGAGCAGTTCGTCGACCGGCTTGCTGTCCGGTACGTAGCTGGCCGGGCGGATCACCGTGGCGACCTTCTCGGTCGCCTCGGCGCCCGGGTGCTCGTGGCTCCAGGCCACGATGTCCTTCAGGTAGGCGATGCCCACCACGTCGTCCTCGTTCTCGCCGACCACGGGAATCCGGGAGAAGCCGCTGCGCAGCGCCAGCGAGAGCGCCTGCTCGACGGTCTTGTCGGCCTCGATGAACACCATGTCGGTGCGCGGCACCATGACTTCCCTGACGATGGTGTCGCCGAGCTCGAAGACCGAACGGACCATGTCCCGCTCGCCCGGCTCGATGCCGTTCCTGCGCTCGAGGTAGTCGACGAGGCCGCGCAGCTCGGCCCGGTCCCCCGGGCCGTCCTGGTCGGCCGGCGGCCGGACCTGGCGGGTCGGCGGCAGGGCGTTGCCGCACGCGACGAGCAGCCTGGGGAGCGGGCCGAGCGCCCGGGTCAGCGGGAACAGGAACGCGACCGCGCGGCGGGCGGTGCGTTCGGTCCGCGGACCCACGCGCCCGGTCTGCGGGCGCACGCCGGTCAGCAGGTAGCGCAGCCCGATCATGACGGCGAGCGCGGACAGCACGGCGCGCCAGTCATCGCCGAGCCAGCTGACGAAGGCCGCCGTGACCAGCACCGCCGCGAAGATCTCGCAGAGCGCCCTGACCAGCAGCAGCACGCTCATGTAGCGGGGCAGGTCGGCGGCGACGGTGGCGAGGCGGCTCTGCTTGCTTCCGGGCTTGTCCCCGGCGGCCCGTTCGGCCGCACCGGTGGCGGAGACGAGTGTCAGCGCGGCCTCCGCGTTCGCGCACCAGCCCGCCACGAGGGCGAGGAAGGCGGCGGCAACGAGCAGCCACGCCGGGGCGGTCATCAGCCTGGTCGCCCCTTCGCGTCTTCTTCGCTCTTCCAGGCCTTGAGCAGCTGATCCTGGGTGCCGAACATGACGGCGTGCTCCTCAGGCTCGGCGTGGTCGTAGCCGAGCAGATGCAGAATGCCGTGCACGCACAGCAGCTCGAGCTCGTCCTGGGTGGAATGACCGGCCTTCTCGGCCTGTTCGGCCGCGACCTGCGGGCACAGCACCACGTCACCGAGCAGCCCGGGCTCGGGACCCGGGTCGTCCCGGTTGCCGCCCAGGTGCGGCGGCCGCAGCTCGTCCATGGGGAAGGCGAGCACGTCCGTCGGACCTGGCTCGCCCATCCACCGCTCGTGCAGCTCGGTCATGGTGCGCTCGTCGACGAGCAGCACGGAGAGCTCGGCCAGCGGGTGGATCCGCATCTGGTCCAGGGTGAACCGGGCGACCGCGACCAGCCCCACCTCGTCGACGTCGATGCCCGCCTCGTTGGCGATATCGATGCTCATCGGCGTCCTAGCTGCCCTTCCGCCTGGAGGGCCGTGTCCCGCGGTCTAGCTGCTGGGTCTGCGCGTCGTACCGCTCGTACGCGTCGACGATCTTGCCGACCAGCCGGTGCCGTACGACGTCGTGGCTGGTGAGCCGCGCGAAGTGGATGTCCTCGATGCCGTCGAGGATGTCCTGCACCACGCGGAGCCCGCTGACCTGGCCGGCCGGCAGGTCGACCTGGGTCACGTCGCCGGTCACCACCACCTGCGAGCCGAAGCCGAGCCGGGTGAGGAACATCTTCATCTGCTCGGCCGACGTGTTCTGCGCCTCGTCCAGGATGATGAACGAGTCGTTCAACGTGTTGTGGGTGAGCAGGAAGTCCTCGGTGGTGTAGAGAGAGTCGGCCGCCGCCACCGAGATGCACACCGCCTCCGCGGTACCGGCCGGCTCGATGCTCTCGATGAAGCGCATCGGGCGCCCGCCGCCTGCGGCGTCATAGGCGTCCCGCTTCCGGGTCAGGCGGAACGGCTCGGTGCCTGCCGGGAGCCGGATGTCGATGATGTACGCGTCGTGGCGGTGATGTACAGGGCGTCCCTTGGCGAGGCCCGGAGGCCGCCCTTCGGCGGGGCGGGCACGGGTGTAGGCGACCCCGCCCAGAGAGCGGACCAGGAAGACCACGTCGTCGCGCAGCCGTGGCGAGGTGGTCGTGTACTGGATGCGGCAGGTCCTGTCTTTCTGGGTGACCGGACCGCCGTCGGTATCGAGTAGGCCCTGAAGAACGGCCAAACGGATCTTATGCGAGTTGTAAAGATAGAGATCCGGTACGAACTTGGTCGTCGACCGGGTGCCATACAGGCCGAGCCGACGGACCGCCCCGGTCACCGGGTTCTCCACCAGGGTGGTGGTAGACCACGGCGACGTGAGCTGGCTCAGCATGTAGTTGGGCCCTTGTCTGGGTCGGACGTCGATCCCTGGCAGCAGTCGCTTCAGCTCGTAGGCCAGTTCTGGATCCCCGGTTGCGAAGCTTGGTGTAACTGTCCCGGTCAGGCAGCCGTCGCCGAGCAGCAGCCCGAGCGCATACGGGTCCATCGGGACTTCGCGGTACGGGAAGCGGACGGGCGCGCTGTGCAGCGGCAGCTCGTACCGGTGATAGTGGTTCGCGCGCAGGTTGCCGATCATGTCGCGGGTGGTGAGGACGCGGAGCGGCTTGCCGCGGCGCCGGTCGTCGCGGGTGGCCACGGCCCACAGGTGATCGCCCGAAGCCAGCGTCGAGGCGCCGTCCTGGGTGGTAACCCGGTAAATGTCCTTTTCACCCTGTGGGTAGACACCGAGCACCGGCGTGGGCTCGCCGTTGGACCCGATGACGAGGTCACCGATAGCCAAAGAGCCGATCGGCCGGAAGCCGTCCGGGGTTAGCACGGGCGTGTCGATCGGCATCGCGCGGCCCCGCATGTATGCCAGGGGGGCGATCTCGATCGTGCCGGCGGTCATCAGGCGGGGGATCGAGTCCGGGTCGAGCATGTCGTGCAGGGCGTCGTAGAGGGGGCGCAGATAGGGGTCGATCTTCTCGTACAGGGTGCCGGGCAGGAATCCCAGCCGCTCCCCCGCCTCCACCGCGGGCCGGGTCAGGATGATCCGGTTGACCTCCTTGGCCTGCAGCG
>DAIOWL010000426.1:0-2293 GCA_036758545.1 Streptosporangiaceae bacterium
GCGGCCGGCGGGGGCCGGTCGGGATAGCGCAGCAGGCCAGCGCGCGGCAGCGGGACGTCGCCCTCGCCGGGGCCGCCGGCCAGATCCTCGAGCAGGCAGCGGACGGTTTCGGCCGCGTCGGACTTGTTGGTGCCGATCACGCCGGTCGGGCCGCGCTTGAGCCAGCCCGCCACGTACTCGCCCGGCAGCGGCGCGCCGTCCGCGCCCAGGACACGCCCCTGGGCGTTGGGCACCACCGAGGCCCGTGTGTCGAACGGCACGCCGGGCAGCGGGACGCTCTGGTATCCCACCGAACGCAGCACCATCTGCGCGTCCAGCGTCTCGAACTCGCCGGTGCCGCCGAATTTCCCGTCGGCGCTGATCGCCGTGCGCTCGAGCGTGATTCCCTCGACCCGTTCGGTACCGAGGATCTCGGTCGGCCGCAGCCAGAAACGGACGGTCAGCCGGCGGCTGTGCCCGGAGACGGACCCGGTGGCCGGCTCGGAAGGATCCGCGGCGCCCTGGGCCCACTTGGTGATCGCCACCAGGTTGCCGCGTACCCGCCGGTCGGACTCGACCAGGCTGAGCCCCTCGCCAGCCAGGTCGAACGCGTTCAAATCGGCCTCGTCGCCGTGCACCACCACCTCGACGCCGGGCAGTTCACCCAGCTCGCGCAGCTCCTTGGTGGTGAACTTGGCGTGCGCGGGCCCGCGCCGGCCGATCATGTGGACCTCGCGCACCTTGCTCGCGTGCAGCGCCTCGAGCACGGGCTGCGGGACGTCGGTCGCGTGCAGTTCCTGCGGATCGCGGGCGAGGATCCTGGCCACGTCGACGGCCACGTTGCCCACGCCGATCACGGCGACCGACTCGGCGTCCAGCGTGAACGCGCTGGCGCCGATGTCCGGGTGGCCGCAGTACCAGTTCACGAAGTCGGTGGCGGCATAGCTGCCGGGCAGGTCCTCGCCGGGTATGCCGAGCCGACGGTCCCGCATCGCCCCGGTCGCGTAGATCACCGCGTCGTACGCCGACACCAGGTCGTCACGGGTCAGGTCCTCGCCGAGGTGCACCCCGCCGAGGAACCGGACGTCGGGGCTCTCCAGCACCTTGCGGAGGTACTGCGCGATCGACTTGATCGACTTGTGGTCGGGTGCGACGCCGTATCGGACCAGGCCGTACGGGGTGGGGAGACGGTCGATCACGTCCACGCGCACCGGGACAGGCACCGGCAGCGCCGCCGCCTGCTTGACCAGCGCCTCGGCGGCGTAAAGCCCGGCAGGGCCCGAACCGACCACGGCAACGTTCAGCATAAATGCTTACGCTACTCGACAGGCTGGCCTTCCGTAGCGGCCGTTGCCGTCTCGCTAATGTCGCCGGGTGACCGGAGCGCTACCGCCTCGGTGATCTGCCGAGCCAGGTGCTGCGGGGTCAGGCCGACCTCTTCCAGCACCTCATCGCGGCTGCCATGGGCCAGGAATTCCTGTGGCAGGCCGAACGTCTTCACCGGCACGTCGACGTCGTGATCGCGCAGCAGCCGGGCCACCGCGTCGCCGAATCCGCCGGCCCGCCCGTTGTCCTCCACGGTGACCACGAGCCGGTGCTGCCGCGCCGCGGCCACCAGCGCCTCGTCGACCGGCTTGGTCCACCGCGGGTCGACCACGGTGACGCCGATCCCGTGCCCGGCCAGCCGGCCGGCGACCTCCAGGCCGGTCAGCGCCATCACCCCGGCGCCGACGAGCAGGACGTCCGCGCCCAGGCCGTCGGCCGGAGAGCTCAGCACGTCCATGCCGCCCAGCTTGGCTATCGCCTCGATCTCGCCCCCCACCTTGCCCTTGGGGAACCGGACCACGGTCGGCCCGCCGGACACCTCGACCGCCTCGTTGAGCAGCTCGGCCACCCGCCTGGCGTCCCGCGGCGCGGCGATCTTCATGCCCGGGACGAGCTGCATGATCGAGCCGTCCCACATGCCGTGATGGCTGGCGCCGTCCGGCCCGGTCACCCCGGCCCGGTCCAGCACGAGCGTCACCGGCAGCTTATGCAGGGCCACGTCCATCAGCACCTGGTCGAAGGCCCGGTTCAGGAACGTGGAGTAGATGGCCACCACCGGGTGCAGGCCGGCCATGGCCAGGCCCGCGGCGCTGGTGACGGCGTGCTGCTCCGCGATGCCCACGTCGTAGACCCGGTCCGGGTAGGCCGCGGCAAACTGGGACAGGCCGGTCGGGTAGAGCATCGCCGCGGTGACCGCGACCACGTCGGAGCGCCGCGCGCCGATGCTCACCATCTCGTCGCCGAACACCCGGCTCCACGTGCCGGGCTG
>DAIOWL010000426.1:2393-6232 GCA_036758545.1 Streptosporangiaceae bacterium
CGCGAGTCCTTGGCCGCGGCGATGTTGTTCAGCGCCTCCCAGGCCATCCCGCCGGTCAGCGCGCCGTCGCCGATGACCGCGACCACGGTCCGGTCCGGCTCGCCGCGCAGCGTGTACGCCTTGGCCAGGCCGTCGGCATAGGACAGGCTGGTAGAAGCGTGCGAGTTCTCCACTAGGTCGTGCTCGGACTCGGCCTGACACGGGTAGCCGGTCAGCCCGCCGCGCTGCCGCAGCGTGCCGAACTGCTCCACTCGCCCGGTCAGCAGCTTGTGCACGTAGGCCTGGTGCCCGGTGTCGAAGACGACCTTGTCCCTGGGCGAGTCGAAGACCCGGTGGATCGCGATCGTGAGCTCAACCACGCCGAGGTTCGGCCCGAGGTGGCCGCTGGTCCTGACCGTCGTCTCGATCAGCAGGTCACGGATCTCCCCGGCCAGGCGGGTGAGCTGCTCCTGGCTCAGTCCCTTCAGGTCCTCGGGGCCTTTGATGCACTCCAGCAACGTCACGGCGTGCTCCTCATGTGCTGTACGGGCCTGATGGGGGGAACGCTAACCGAACTGAGTGTACGAGCTCGGGCCCCGGATAGCTCGTCGTCATCATCCCGTCCCCGACACGCGTGTCGTATTCCGGGTCTCCGGCGCAGGCGGCGAGGTGACCGAGGGAAGCTGGAGCGGGCGGCCTGCGAGCATGCCGGTGGCGAGTTCGGCGGCGCACAGCACGAGCAGCAGGATCACCGGGAGGTTCCAGCTGCCGGTGGCGCTGTGCAGCAGTCCGACCACCAGCGGGCCGACGCTGGCGACCAGGTAACCGACCGACTGGGCGAAGGCGGACAGCGACGCGGCCACGTCCGCGTTGGGGGCCCGCGCCAGCATGAAGAAGATGGCCAGGCCCAGGCACGAGCCCTGGCTGACGCCGAGGACCAGGACCCAGAGCGGAGCCGAGCCGAGCGGCGCCCACAGCGACCCGGCCAGCCCGGCCGCGGTCCCGATCAGGCTGGGCACGACCAGGCCACGCTGGCTCGGCCTGCGGTGAGCCAGCACCGGCACGAGGAGCGACGTGGCGAGGTTGCCGACACCCATCAGCGCGAGCAGGTTGCCGGACGTGACCGCCGAGTCGCCGCGGTCCTGGAAGATGGTGGGCAGCCAGGACAGGGCGGCGTAGTACAGCAGGCTCTGCAGCCCCATGAACGCGGTGACCTGCCAGGTGAGTGCGTACTGGTACACCTTGACGCCGGCCCGCGTCAGGGCGACGGTGCCGTCCGCGGCGGCGGGCGCCCGGCCGGCGTTGCGGTACCCGAGCTGGGGCAGCCACAGCAGCACGGCCAGCGCGGCGGGCAGCGCCCACACGCCGAGGGCCAGCTGCATCGAACCCGAGCTGCGGTACAACGGCACGCTGAGCAGCGAGGACAAGATCGCGCCCGCGGACAGCGCGGTCAGGTAGATGCCGATGAGCAGCCCGGCCCGTTCCGGCCAGCGCCGCTTGGCCATGCTGGACAGGAGCACGTTGAGGACGGCGATCGCGCTTGCTGCCAGCGCGGTGCCGGGGAACAGCATGACCCCGGGCGCCACACCGCGCAACAGCAGGCCCGCGGTGAGCAGGATCAGCGCCACCAGCAGGATCATCTCCTCGCCGTAGCGCCGGTTCAGCCAGGCGGTGAACGCGGAGACCACGCCGAAGCAGATCACCGGGGTCGCCGCCAGCAGGGACAGCGTGGCCGACGACAGGTGCAGCTGGGTCTGCAGGTCGGGGAACAGCGGCGGCAGGCTGGTGATCGCGGTACGCAGGTTCAGCCCGGCCGCCGCGACCGCGACGACGAGCAGCGTGATCTCGTACGGCCGCCGCGGGCCCCCGGCCTGGAACTTGGTCATCTGCAACTAAAGGTATATGAATCTTTTCGGGCCGAACGGTCCGGGTAGCCCGCCCCGGCGCCCGGCTAGAGCCCAGGCAGGAGCAGCAGCTTGCCGGTGGTGCGCCGGCCCGCCAGGTCCTCCTGCGCCCTGGCCGCCTCGCTCAGCGGGTAGGTGCCGCCGATCCGCACGTCGAGCTCGCCCTTGGTGATCCAGTCGAACACCTCGCCCGCGCGCCACCGCAGCTCGGTTCGGTCGGCGACGTAGTGCACCAGGGTGGGCCGGGTGAGGAACAGCGATCCGCCGCTGTTCAGCCGCTGCGGGTCGACCGGCGGGACCTGACCGCTCGCGGCTCCGTACAGCACCATCATGCCGCGCGGCCGCAGCGCCGCCAGGCCGTCGTCGAAGGTGTCCTGGCCCACGCCGTCGTACACGACGTGCGCCCCGGCACCGTCACTGGCCTCGTCGACGATGTCGCGGAAGCGGTCATAGCCAACCACGTGATCGGCGCCGGCCTGCAGCGCGAGCTCGACCTTCTCCCCGCCCGAGGTGGTTCCGACGACGACGCCGCCCCGGCGCTTGACCATCTGGGTCAGCAGCAGCCCGACCCCGCCGGCCGCCGCGTGCACCACGGCGATGTCGCCTTCGCGCACCGGGTAGGTGCTGGTGCACAGGTAGTGGGCGGTCATGCCCTGCAGGATGGCGGCGGCCGCGACCTGCAGGTTCATCCCGTCGGGTACCGGCACGACGCGGTTCGCGGATAGCGCGACCTGTTCGGCGTAGCTGCTCCCCTGGCCGGCCCAGGCCACATGATCGCCCACGGACAGGTGCTTGACGTCGGACCCGACGGCGACGACCGTGCCCGCGCCCTCCGCGCCGGGCACGAAGGGCGGATCGGTCCGGTAGTTGCCCATGCCCTCGCGCTGGTAGATGTCCATGTAGTTCACGCCGGCCGCGGCGACCTCCACGACCACCTCGCCCGGCCCCGGCCGCGGCGCCTCCCGCTCGGCCACGGCCAGCACCTCTGGCCCACCCATACGCTCGCCGACGACCACGCGCATGATCGCACCCTCCTTCGCGTCTGTTTCCGGATCAGCCTTTCACAGGCCCGGGCAGGCCCGGACAACACGGGCCGGCTTGAACGCGTTCAAATTCCGGTTGAACGACCGGCCGCGCCATTGCCGCCCCTGGACACTCACAGTGACCGTAAGGTGTCTGCCATGCCATCGGACGTGAACGCCGTCGACGAGCTCGACCTGCCTGATCTCGACTCGCCGGCTGAGCCGCCCGGGTCGCCTGGATCGCCGGAGTCGCCGGCTCCCGACCGGGCCAGGCGGCGTGGCAGCAAGGGCGAGCAGACCCGCCGCGCGATCGCCGAGGCGGCGCTGCGGCTGTTCCGCGAGCAGGGCTACGAGGCCACCACCATGCGGGCGATCGCCAGGGAAGCCGGCGTGGCCACCGGGAACGCGTACTACTACTTCGGCTCCAAGGAGGAGCTGATTCACGCGTACTACGCGCGCAACCACGCCGAGCACGCGGCCGCCTGCCGAGCCGTCCTGGACACCGAGACGCGGCTCGATCGCAGGATCGCCGGCGTGCTCCGGGCGCTGATCGACGTGCAGGCGCCGTACCACTCGTTCGCCGCGAAGCTATACAAGCACGCGGCCGAGCCGGCCAGCCCGCTGAGCCCGTTCAGCGCGGCGTCCTCCCCCACCCGGGCCGCCGCCATCTCGCTGTACGCCGAGGTGATCGAGGGCGCGCGGATCCGGGTGCCGGCCGGGCTGCGAAGCCGGCTACCGGAACTGCTCTGGCTGTACTCGATGGGGATCGTGCTCTACTGGGTGCACGACACCTCGCCAGGGTGCAAGAAGACCTACCGGCTCATCGACGTGACCGCGCCGCTGGCCGAGCGGCTAGTCCGGCTGGCCCGGCTGCCGGTGCTGCGGTCGATGACCCGTCGGCTGCTCGCGGTCCTGGACGAGGTCCTCGGCTAGC
>DAIOWL010000427.1:0-6224 GCA_036758545.1 Streptosporangiaceae bacterium
GCGCAGCTTCCTGGCGGCCGGGGCGGCGGCCGCGGGCATCGGGGCCGGGGCCGGGCTCGCGGGGCGGCTGCTGACCGAGCGGGGCAGCGTGGCGCGGGCGCAGAAGTCGCTGCGCATCCCCAAGCCCGCGGTCACCACGCAGGCCCTGCCGCCCGGCGTCGACCTGAACATCCCCGGGCTCGCCCCGTTCGTCACGCCCAACGCGAAGTTCTACCGGGTCGACACCGCGCTCGTCCTGCCGCAGGTCGACCCGTCGAGCTGGCAGCTGCGGATCCACGGCATGGTGAACCGCGACATCACGCTCACCTTCGACCAGCTGATCAAGCGGCCGCTGATCGAGGACTACATCACCTTGTGCTGCGTGTCCAACCCGGTGGACGGCCCGTACATCGGCAACGCCAAGTGGCTGGGTGCCAGCCTGGCCGCCCTGCTCAAGGAGGCGGGCATCAAGGCCGGGGCGGACCAGTTGCTGTGCACCTCGGTGGACGGGTTCACCTCGGGCACCCCGGTGCAGACCGTGATGGACGGCCGGGACGCGCTGCTCGCGGTGGCGATGAACGGACAGCCGCTGCCGATCGCGCACGGCTTCCCGGCCCGCATGGTGGTGCCCGGGCTCTACGGATACGTGTCCGCGACCAAGTGGGTGACGGACATCGAGGTGACCACGTTCGCCGGCAACTATGCCTACTGGGCGCAGCGCGGCTGGTCGCAGCGGGCGCCGATCAAGACCGAGTGCCGCATCGACGTGCCGAACGGCCTGCAGGAGATCAAGGCCGGCCGCACCGCGGTAGCCGGGGTGGCCTGGGCCCAGCACAAGGGCGTCGAGGCCGTCGAGGTGCGGGTGGACCGGGGGCCGTGGCAGGAGGCCCGGCTGGCCGCGGTGCCCGGCCTGGACACCTGGCGGCAGTGGGTCTGGGAATGGGACGCCACCACGGGCGGTCACGTACTCGAGGCCCGCGCCACCGACAAGACCGGCTATACGCAGACCAGCGCACTGGCGCCGCCGGAACCCAACGGGGCCACCGGCTACCCGATGGTCTCCGTCCCGGTCCGCTAAGCGAGCAGGGCGCTAGGTGTAGCCGTCCCCCGCGGTACGCGTGGGCGGATACGTGGGCCGGTCATAGCCGCCACGCACCACCCGCCGTCTCGTCGCGCGCCGGGAGACCTCGCCGATCAGCGATCCGATGGCGACACCGAGCACCAGGTTGAGCAGGCCGGTCGCGATCTTCTGCGACGTCGGGGCGGTGGTGCTGAACGGGAACACCACGGCGACCAGGGTGGCGAGCCCGATGATCCAGCCGAAGAAGACCCGAGGGTACGGGGTGGAGAGCAGCAGCAGGTACATGAGCGCGGTAGCGGCCAGGGCGCACGCGGCGGCCGCGAGCACGTAGCCCACGGTGGAGGCGTTGCCCCAGGCGCCCTCGCGGCGCGGGGACAGGATCGGCACTTTGAACAGCCAGCGGGCTACCAGGATCCCGACCAGCGCGATCAGCCCCGCGACCACCGCGGTCGCCACGCCGCCCGACCATAGCGGCCTGGCGTCGACACGACGCGTGGGCCTCGGATCCTGATCCTGCCTGGGCATCGGAACTGTCATCACTCGGCTCGCTTAGTCTAGAGAAACCCCGTCGCTACAGACGTAACCACCGGCGGCGATCCGAAACTCCCGGCCCGGGTCCATTTGCGATTGTAAATGCCGCTGCGCGGCGAGTCAGATGGTTAGCCAAGGAAATGAAAAAGGGGTTCCGGCTGTTAACGTGTCTGCGCGAATAAGGGGCACGCGCTGTCAGGGAGGACAGTAGACACGGCTGGGACGCGGACTTCGGAGGACAGGTGGCTGCGGCGGCTGGCGGGTTACTGCTGGCATCATCGCCGGACGGTGATCGTCGCGCTGGCGGGCGCGCTCGCCGCGACCGTCGCAACCGCGGCGATCCCGCTGGTGCAGCGGCAGATCATCGACAACGTGATCGTGACCCAGCGGGCGTCCATCTGGCCGCTGGCCGGGCTGCTCGTCGTCGCGGCCGCGGTGAACTTCTACGGCATCTACCTGCGCCGCTACCGGGGTGGCCGGCTCTCCCTCGACGTCCAGCACGAGCTGCGCACCGAACTGTTCGACTCGCTGTCCCGGCTGGACGGCGCGCGTCAGGACGAGATGCGCACCGGGCAGCTGGTCGGGCGGGCCATCTCCGACCTGAATATGGTGCAGGGCCTGCTGTCCATGGTGCCGGTCACGCTGGGCAACATCGTGCTGTTCGTGCTGACCATCGCCATCATGGTGGTGCTCTCTCCGGTGCTGACGATCGTGACCATCGCGGTCGTGCCTGCGCTGTGGGTGATCGCGCTGGCCTCCCGGCGCAAGCTGTTCCCGGCGAGCTGGGACGCGCAGCAGCAGTCCGGCGAGGTGGCCGGGGTGGTCGACGAGGCCATCGGCGGGGTCCGCGTGGTCAAGGGGTTCGGCCAGGAAGAGCAGGAGCAGGAGCGGCTGGAAGCGGCGAGCAGCAGGCTGTTCGCGTCCCGGCTGCGGATGATCCGGCTGACGGCCAGGTACAACCCCGCGCTGACCGCGATCCCCTCGCTCGGCGTGGTCGGCGTGCTCGCACTCGGCGGCTGGCTGGCCATTCACGGCTCGATCACGCTGGGCACGTTCCTGGCGTTCTCCGCCTACCTGGCCCAGATGGCCGGCCCGGTGCGCATGCTCACCTACATGGTCACGCTCGGGCAGGAGGCTCGGGCCAGCGTCATCCGGGTGTTCGACATCATCGACTCGCGGCCCGCGATCACCGACAAGCCCGGCGCGGTCGAGCTGCCGCCGGACGCGACCGGACTCAGCTTCGACGACGTCCGGTTTGGCTACGTACCGAACGTGCCGGTGCTCCGCGGCCTGTCGCTGCACGTCGAACCCGGCGAGACCGTCGCCGTGGTCGGCGCGTCCGGGTCGGGCAAGTCCACCATCGCGCAGCTGCTGCCACGTTTCTACGACCCCCAGGCGGGCGTGGTCCGGATCGGCGGGCACGACGTCGCCGACGTGACCCGGGATTCCCTGCGTGCCGCGATCGGGCTGGTCATGGAGGAGAGCTTCCTGTTCTCCGACACGGTCCGGGCCAACCTCGCCTACGGCCGGCCGGACGCGACCGAGGAGCAGATCGTGGCGGCGGCCCGCGCCGCCCAGGCGCACGAGTTCATCGTCCGGCTGCCGCAGGGCTACGACACCGTCGTGGGCGAGCAGGGCCTTACCTTGTCCGGCGGCCAGCGGCAGCGGGTGGCGCTGGCCCGGGCGCTGGTCACCGACCCGCGGCTGCTGGTGCTCGACGACGCGACCTCGGCCATCGACCCGCGCCTGGAGGCCGAGATCCACGCCGCGCTGCGTGCCGTGATGCGGGGCCGGACCACGCTGATCATCGCGCACCGCCGGTCCACGCTGAACCTGGCCGACCGGATCGTGGTCCTGGACGCCGGCCGGGTCGCCGACACCGGCACCCACGAGGAGCTCGAGGAGCGCTGCCCGCTGTACCGGCGGCTCATCGTCAGCGGGGAGTACGACGACGAATCGGTCCGCACGGTGGAAGACGCGCTGGACGACCGGGCCATGGCCGCGGCGGTCGCCTCCGGTGCCGGGTCTGCGGGCCCGGCCCCGCAGACCCGGCGACGCGCCGCCGCGACGGTGGCCGCCGCGGGCGGGCCTGTTACCGCGGCGTTCGCCAGCCTGCCGCCCTCCCCCGAGCTGCTGGCCCAGGTCGACGCGCTGCCGCCGGCCGCCGACACGCCGGACGTGGCGCTGGCCCAGGCCCGGGCCGGGGACCGGCACTTCACGCTGCGCAGGCTGCTGCGGCCACTGGCCGCCGCGCTGATCATCGGGCTGGTCCTGGACGGCCTGGACGCGGTGGCCGGGCTGGCGCTGCCCGCGCTGGTCAGGAACGGCATCGACCACGGCGTGGAGACGAAGGCCTTCCACGCGATCGTGCTGGTCTCGCTCATCGGGCTGGCCATCGTCCTGGCCGACTGGCTGGTCAACCGGGCCGAGACCATGGTGGTCGGGCGGAACGGCGAGCGGCTGCTGTACACCCTGCGGGTCAAGCTCTTCGCCCAGCTCCAGCGATTGGGCCTGGACTTCTACGAGCGCGAGATGTCCGGCCGGATCCTGACCAGGATGACCACCGACGTGGACGCGCTGTCCACGTTCCTGCAGACCGGGCTGGTCACGATGGTCAGCTCGGTGCTCACCTTCTTCGGCGTGCTCGCCGCGCTGCTCATCATCAACCTGCGGCTCGGCCTGGCCGTGCTGTGCATCTTCCCGGTGCTGGTGGTGGCCACGCTGGTGTTCCGGTCCAAGTCGACCCGGGCGTACAACGAGTCACGGGAACAGGTCGCCGCGGTCAACGCCAACTTCGCGGAGAACGTGGCCGGGCTGCGGGTGACGCAGGCGTTCCGCCGCGAACAGGCCAACCGGGACCGGTTCGGCGGGCTGAGCCATGCGTTCCTCGTGTCACGGCTCCGCGCCCAGCGGTACATCGCGCTCTACTTCCCGTTCGTGCAGACGCTGTCCACCGCCGCGGGCGCGATCGTGCTGGTGCTGGCGACCGGCCAGATGCACAGCGGGGCGCTGACCACGGGCGCGCTGATCGCCTACCTGCTCTACATCGACATGGTGTTCTCCCCGGTCCAGCAGCTGTCTCAGGTCTTCGACGGCTACCAGCAGGCCATGGTGGGGCTGCACCGGATCACCGACCTGCTCCGGCTGCGCACCTCCACGCCGCCGCCGGGCCGGCCGGTCGACGCGGGCCGGCTGTGCGGCCGGATCGAGCTGCGCGACGTGGACTTCGGCTATTCGGGAAGCGACGGCAAGGCGATCAGCGGGATCAACCTGACCATCGATCCCGGCGAGACCGTCGCCCTGGTCGGCCAGACCGGCGCGGGCAAGTCCACGCTGGTCAAGATCATCGCCAGGTTCTACGACGCGACCGGCGGGCAGGTCCTGGTGGACGGCACCGACGTCCGCGACTACGACCTGGCCAGCTACCGGCACCAGCTCGGCATCGTCCCGCAGGAGTCGTACCTGTTCGCGGGCACGGTCAGGGACTCCATCGCGTACGCCAGGCCGGACGCCAGCGACGCCGAGGTCGAGGCCGCGGCCCGGGCGACCGGCGCGCACGACATGATCATCCGGCTGACCGGCGGCTACGCCCACGAGGTGGCCGAACGCGGCCGCAACTTGTCGGCCGGCCAGCGCCAGCTCATCGCGCTGGCCCGGGCGCAGCTGGCCGACCCCGCCATCCTGCTGCTCGACGAGGCCACCGCCGCCCTCGACCTGGCCGCCGAGGCCGCGGTGAACCACGCGATCAGCGAGCTGACCGCTGCGCGCACCACGATCGTGGTCGCGCACCGGCTGACCACCGCGTCCCGCGCCGACCGGATCATGGTCCTGGACTCCGGCCGCATCGTGGAGGCAGGCAGCCACGACGAGCTGCTCGCCGCCGACGGCACCTACGCCGCCCTGTGGGACGCCTTCACCGGCGAGTCCGAGCTGGTCGCGTAGCGGGAGCAGAAACCGGGCCCGTTCGGCATAATGCTTGCCGGGGTGAGGGATGTACCGGCTGCTCTACCGGATCGTGCTACGGCGGGTGCCCGCGGAGGCGGCGCACCTGGCGGCGTTCGGGCTGATCCGCGGAGTGGCGCGGGTGCCGGGGGCGGCGCGGCTGCTCGGGCGGTGGCTGGGGCCGCGGGACCCGGTGCTGCGGGTGCGGGCGCTGGGGCTGTCGTTTCCCGGACCGGTCGGACTGGCGGCCGGGTTCGACAAGGACGCCCGCGGGACGCGCGGGCTGGCCGCGCTCGGGTTCGGCTTCATCGAGGTCGGTACCGTGACCGCGCGGGCGCAGCCGGGGAACCCCAGGCCGCGGATGTTCCGGCTGACCGCGGACCGGGCGCTGGTCAACAGGATGGGCTTCAACAACGCCGGGGCGGCCGCGGCCGCGGCCCGGCTGGTGCGGGCCCGCGGCGGCCCGGTCGTCGGGATGAACATCGGCAAGACCCGCGCCGTGCCGGACGCCGACGCGGCCGCTGACTACGCCGCCAGCGCGCGGGCGGTGGCCGCGGTGGCCGGCTACGTGGTCGTCAACGTCAGCTCGCCGAACACGCCGGGCCTGCGCGACCTGCAGGCCGCGGACCGGCTCCGGCCGGTGCTGGTGGCGGTGCGCTCGGCGCTCGACGATTCGTCGGGAGGCCGGCAT